>USKC01000004.1 GCA_900555195.1 uncultured Lachnospiraceae bacterium | reverse complement strand
CGGTACTTACGAACCGTCCTTTGGTTCGTTATGTACCGTTACGTTTTTAGCCAAGTGCAAACGTGTCCCGGCAAACCGCATACCCGCTGCAGCCTCAGGGGCAGAGGGACATGTCGGCAGAAAGGGCGTCAGAACTCGGAGGGCTGAGTAGTAACCTTTTGTTGTGAAAATTTCTTTTCCCGGATTGACAAACAGATCATGAAGCCTTATTGTATTAATTGAATAATACAATACTATATAAGGAGATATATTATGGACGCCTTAAATCAAACCCAAGCATCTTACTCTACCGTCTCCCCTGCGTCGTCCTATAAAAGAGGGCTCAGCGGAAGCACCCTGAAGCTGATCGCCCTCGTTACCATGCTGATCGACCATGTGGGCGCTGCTTTGCTCGGACGTTATCTCATGGCGTCCGGATATATGGATGCCGCTCTTTCCGGCGTGGATGCAACCCTTGCCTGGCTGCAGGAAAACGGAACCCTTTACTGGACCTACTGGATACTTCGCCTGATCGGAAGAATCGCTTTCCCCATTTTCTGTTTCCTGTTAATTGAAGGCTTCCAGAAAACCCATGATGTAAAGAAATACGCGCTGCGCCTCGGCGCTTTCGCCCTTATCTCAGAGATTCCTTTTGACCTGGCCTTCAAGGCGGAGATTTTGGAGTTTACCTACCAGAATGTATTTTTTACTTTATTTTTAGGCCTGCTCGCCATGATCTGCTATGATGCCATCTGGAAGCGGCATCTGCTGTCCGCCAAAACGGGAGACCGCATCGTCAAACTGCTCCTGTCCGCCGTGGTACTTCTTTTCTTCTGTGTGGCTGCAGAATTCCTGCATACAGATTATGCCTCAGCAGGGGTTCTGTGCATCACGGCATTATATGCGTTCCGCAGAAGAAAGCCTCTTCAAATCCTGGCCGGCTGCATCGCCTTCCTGTGGGAGCTGACGGCTCCGCTGGCATTCCTCTTCATCGGCTTCTACAATGGCCGGCGCGGGCTGAGGCTGAAATATGTTTTTTATTTATTCTACCCCGTTCATCTGCTGCTGATCTATCTGATCTGCATGCTCCTTGGTGTCGCATCCTATCCGGCAATGTAAGGCAGCGCAAGCGTGTCCCGGAAAACAGCATACCCGCTGCGGCCTCACGGGAAGAGGAACACACCGGCAAAAAGGGCGCCGGAACGCGGTGAGCTGAGCAGTAACATTTTTTCTAAAGAAATTCTTTATAAACTTTATTTCTTTTTTTGAATTCCTTCACACGGCAGACACATTTTCCTTGTATCATAAAACTCGATAGATGAACAACACCTATCATTAAACTATCTCCCCCCTCATAAGACAAAAAGGACTCCTTTTAAAAGGAGTCCTTTTTGTCTTGTCAAACGCAGGATCTGACTTTTATAATATATACAAACAGCGGCTGTTTCTGTTCACGGGGTGCCCCATCCTCCTGGCCGGATAAGAAGGCAATCGCCCTGTGGGCAAGAACTCTCCGCGTTATCCGTGAAAGGAGAATGCGTATGAAAAAAGTTAAAATAACCATCTTGAAAACGACGCTTCAGGAAGATCTTGCGAAAGAATATGGAATAGAAGGGCTGACAGTATGTCCCATGATGAAAGAAGGCCAAGTTTTTTATGCGGATTATTCCAAACCGGAAGGTTTCTGCGATGAAGCCTGGAAAGCGATCTATCAATATGCCTTTGCCCTTGCGCACGGCGCAGGTTCTTCCCTCTTTTACTACGGGGACTGGATCCGGCAGCCCAACGTGGCCATCTGCAGCTGCAACGACGGTCTGCGCCCGGTCATCATGAAACTGGAAGCGTTGGATGAAGATGCCACAATCAATTACGAACCTGTCCGCTGACGGCAGCGTTCCATTCGCTCCCGCGGCTTCCATTCGGCTCTGCCGGCCTGGCAGTTCACCATTCCGGAATAACGACAGCTTTTATATTTTCTAAAGAATTCCTTCATAAATTTTATAAGTTTTTTTGAAATCCTTCACACCACGGACACATTTTCCCTGTATTATAAAAACAGATAGATGAACAACACCTATTGTTAAACTATCTCCCCCCTCATAAGACAGAAAGAACCGCTGCTACGGATGACCGTGCAGCGGTTCTTCTGTTTCTCCTTCTTCATCTGTCCCTGCTCAGGCAGCAGCTTTCTTTCTCGCCGGCTCCGGGGCCGCGGACAACCACACCAGAATCTCATGCGCAAGCAGCGGAAAGGCCGCCAGCAACGTCAGTCTCATCCATTCCCAAATTGTCAGATGCGCAGTGCCGAAGGCTGTGACCAGAAATGGGATTTCCGTCACCGCAATCTGCAGAAGGAACCCGGCAGCCAGGGCCACAAGCATCAGCTTATTGTCCAGGAATTTCATCCGGAATACGGACTTTCCCACATCCCTCATTCCGACCGCATGCTGTGACATGCCTAAAACGGTGAACGCATAGGTCTGCGCCCTGCTCAGCACGGCAGGATTCTGAAGCACCGTCGCAAAGCTGGAGATGGAAAACGGAATCTGCTGCTCTACTAACATCCCGTATGGTATTGTAAAAAAGGCCGTCAGGCTGATCCCTGCGATCAGCAGCCCATAGAAGCAGGTACGCATCAGCCCGCCGTCAGCGAATAAACTTTCCTTCGGATCTCTGGGAGGCCTTTTCATCAGACTGTCCGCATCATTGTCATCCACTCCCAGCGCCAGCGCAGGAAGGGAATCCGTAATCAGGTTGATCCAGAGAATATGGCTGGATTTTAACGGAGAGGCCAGTCCGACGAGCACCGCCAGGAACATGGTCATGATCTCTCCCAGGTTGGATGAAAGCAGGAAGATCACCGATTTGCGGATATTCTCATAGACCCCTCTCCCTTCTTCAATCGCCTTTTCGATGGTGGCGAAATTATCATCAGTCAGAATGATGTCCGATGCCTGTTTTGCCACATCCGTTCCTGTCATGCCCATGGCGATTCCGATATCTGCGGTTTTCAAAGAAGGGGCGTCATTCACTCCGTCTCCTGTCATCGCCACAATCGCTCCCTTGGACTTAAACCCTTTCACAATGCGGACTTTTGACTGCGGAGAAACGCGGGCGAACACCCTCACCTCATCCAGCTTCTTCAGGAATTGGCTCTCTGAAAGGCTCCTGATCTGCTCTTCCGTCATGCACTGGCGAATGTTCTCCACGATCCCAAGCTGTCTGCCGATAGCGTATGCCGTCTCCACATGATCCCCGGTAATCATCACCGTCGTCACTCCAGCCTGTCGGAATCTGCTCACAGCCCCGGCCGCCTCGGGGCGCGGCGGATCCTTCATTCCCACCATCCCCACAAAGGCCAGTTCCGTCTCCCGCGGCCCGGCCCCGCCTTCTTTGACGGCTACCGCCAGCGTCCGCAGCGCGCCGGAAGACATGCGCTCCATCGCCTCTTGGATTTGTTTCCGCTGTGCATCTCCCAACGGCACAAGCCTGCCATAAGCCAAAACGCTCGTACATTTCTTCAGCACCACATCCGGCGCGCCCTTTACATAAGTGACAGCCCTGGCGCCGTTTCTATGAAAGGTGGACATCATCTTTCTGTCTGAATCAAAGGCAATCTCGTTTATTCTAGGATAATTTTTCTCTTCTTCCTCACGCCTCATTCCATAGCGTTCTGCCAGATCCAACAGTGCAAGCTCTGTTGGATCTCCGATACGTTCTTTGCCTGAAATCACCGCGTCGTTGCACAGCGTCATGCCCCGCAGGAATTCCGTATGCTCTACCCTGCCCAGCTCCCTGGCATCCATCAGTTTCTGATTCAGGAAGCAGCGCTCCACCGTCATCTTATTCTGCGTCAGTGTACCCGTTTTGTCGGAGCATACCACACTGACTGCGCCCAATGTTTCCACCGAGGGCAGTTTCCTGATGATCGTATGCACCCGCACCATTTTGGTCACGCTCATGGCCAGGCAGATGGTCACCACCGCGGGCAGGCCTTCCGGAACCGCCGCCACCGCCAGGGAAATTGCGGTAATCAGCATTTCAATCATATTTCTCTTCTGAAGAAGGGCGATCAGAAACAGGCCCGCGCACAGCAGAAGGGACAGCAGGCTCAGCACCTTTCCCAGATCCCCAAGCCGTTTCTGCAGAGGGGTGGATTCCTGCGGGCTTTCATTAATGAGTGCCGCAATCCTGCCGATCTGTGTATCCATCCCACAGTCCGTCACGATCCCTTCTCCCCGCCCGTAAGTGACAACGGTGGACATATAGACCATATTTTTCCGGTCTCCGAGGGCGGTTTTCTCTCCTGCCTGCGCCAGATAGGAGGTATCCTTCTCAATGGGGAGGGACTCTCCTGTCAGGGCGGATTCTTCCACCTTCAGGTTCCTGGTTCTCGTCAGCCTCAGATCCGCCGGAACCTGACAGCCGGCTTCCAGGCAAACCACATCTCCCTTCACCAGTTCAGAAGCCGGGATCTCCTTTTCCCTTCCGTCCCGAATTACATAAGCCCTTGGGCTTGTCAGTTTCTTTAATGAATCAAGCGCCTTTTGGGCTTTGCCCTCCTGTATCAGCCCCACGACCGCATTCATGAATACAACAAAAGCGATAATCACCGCATCGCTCACCTCATGCAACAGCAAAGAGATGATCGCCGCCGCCAGCAAAACATAGATCAGAGGATCATTGAGCTGTTCCAAAAAGGCCTCCGGGAGCGACTTCTTCCTGGGTTCCTGCAGCTCGTTTTTTCCGTTCGCCTGATATCTGCGCGCTGCTTCCCGTTCGGACAATCCTCTGTCCGCATCGGTGTCGAGCAGCGCACAGGTTTCCCGAACGCTTTTTGATTCAAACATACTTTCCCTCCTTATCCCTTTTCTCCAATCTATGAAGGGACAGGCAGGAATATGTCCAACCTCCAAATGCCGGGCAAATTTATTTGTTATACGTCAAATGCCGGATATCCGGGCGAAAAGAACGCGCCCGAATATCCGGCATCCTATTTCATATCATATAACCGTTGCATGCCGCGCCTTAGGCCGGTCTCTGCCGCAGCGGTTTTATTCATTGGTAAGATGGAATTTATCCAGGATGTGGAAGGTCAGCCCCATCAGCATGCCCACCACGCAGGCCAGCACCATACCTGTCAGCTGAATGCTTCCGAGTTTCAGCGTGATCCCGGAAAGGCCCACCACAAATATCACAGAAGTCAGGATCAGGTTTCTGGATTTACCGTAATCCACCTGAGAGTCCACCAGAATACGAATGCCAGATGTACCAATCATTCCATAGAGCAGGAAAGAAATTCCGCCGATAACCGGCCCCGGAACCGTCTGAATCAGAGCGGACAGCTTGCCGATGAAGGAGCAGATGATGGAAAGCACTGCAGCTCCTCCGATCACGCGCACGCTGTACACCTTCGTGACAGCCATTACGCCGATATTTTCACCATAAGTCGTCGTAGGCACGGAACCCACAAGGCCGGAAAGCATGGTGGAGAAGTTATCCCCGAACAGGGAACGGTGCAGGCCGGGATCCTTTAACAGATCTCTTCCCACAATCTTGCTGGTTACCACCTGATGTCCGATATGTTCTGACGTGATCACCAGGATAACGGGCAGAATGATCAGAATCGCCTGCAAATCGAACTTCGCCATCTGGAAATTCGGCAGTGAGAAAAGAGGCGCATTCGCCACTTCTGTAAAATCCACGATCCCGCAGCAAATCGCAGCCACATATCCGGCAACAACCGCAATCAGGATCGGGATTACCGACAGGAACCCGCGGAACAGAATGGAACCGAACACCGCCACGCCAAGCGTTACCAGAAATACGATGATATTCTTCGGATCCACCGTTTCTTCCAGCAGTCCTGCGTTATCAGCCGCATTTCCCGCCAGTTCCAGGCCGATCAGGGCAACCACCGGCCCCATAGCAGCAGGCGGAAGAACCACATCGATCCAGTCCGAACCGAATTTATAGATGATCGCCGCAAGAATACAGCCGCAGAAACCTACCGCCACAAAGCCTCCCAGCGCATATTCGTATCCCATCTCACTGATTACGATACCGGCAGGAGCCAGGAATGCGAAACTGGAACCCAGATAAGCGGGCGCTTTTCCTTTGGTCACCACAATGAACAGCAGCGTTCCGACTCCGTTCATGCAAAGCACAACTGCCGGATTGATGCCAAATACAAAAGGCACCAGAATGCTCGCGCCGAACATCGCCAGCATGTGCTGGATGGACAGGGGAATCAAAAGCTTTATCGGCACTTTTTCATCCACCTGAATGATCTTTTTGTTTTCCATAGGTCGTTTCCTCCTCATAAGATGTATGAATATCAATCCTCCGGCCGATTTCGGCCGGACACGCCTTTCCAAAATATTAGCATAAGCGGCCGCATCAAACAACCTTCTTTTTCCAAGAACCTCCCAAACCTCCCGAAAATCTCTCTGCGGCCTATTGGCCCGTCCGGCTCTCTCGGGGCGTACCTCCTTTCGCCTCTTGCGTGTCAGGGAGCTGCAGCGGGGTATAAAGGCCGGCCGTATTCCTTTCTCCCAGGGCCGCCTCAAAAATCGGCTGTTTCTAAGCATATCTGTCAAAATCCGCCCCCGCATGGCGGCTAAACTCCGCCCTGACGGGCGTCGGACAACGCCGCCAGGACGTGCGGGATCTGCTTTTGGCAGAAATGCTAAGAAACAGCACGATTTTTTCACAGGCCCTGGGAGAAAGGAATACCGCCGGCCTTTATACCCCGCTGCAGCTCCCTGACGCGCAAGATGCGAAAGGAGGTACGCCCCAAGAGAGCCGAACGGGCCAGGAGGCCGCAGAGGGATTTTCGGATATATGCAGAAAATAAAAAGGATTCGACCTTGTGATTCCTTCGTGAATCCATTACAATAAAATCAAAAGTCATCGGGAACGGCCGGGCCGTCCTTTTATATATGGAGGAAATGTCAATGAAAGAAAAACTGTATACCATTCCTTTAAATGATGCCATGGATGCCCATGACGAATGTCCTTTTTGCTTTATCGAGCGCAACGTGGAGCATGATATCATGGATTACGTTCTCGGTTCCTGCGCCTCTTATATGGAGAGCGACACCAGGGACGAGACGGATAAAGCGGGTTTCTGCCGCATGCATTACCAGAAAATGTTTGATTACGGCAATACCCTGGGGAACGGCTGGATTCTGAAAACGCATTACAAGAAACTGATCGGAGAAATGAAAGAGCAGTTCTCCCGTTTCTCTCCCGGCAAGACTTCTTTCATGGACAAGCTGAAAGGGCGCCCCGCTGAGACCAATTCTGTGGCAGCCTGGATTGAAGAGAAGGAAAGTTCCTGCTATATCTGTGATTATTTCAAAAAAGAATACGCCCGCTATCTGGATACCTTTTTCTACCTTTATAAAAATGACAGCGCCTTCCGCACCAAGCTTGCGGACAGCAAGGGCTTCTGCCTCCATCATTTCAAGGATGTGCTGAACGGGGCGGACGCCAAACTTTCCGACGCGGAAAAAAAGGACTTTTTCCCTCTGGTTTTCCGCCTGATGGAAGAAAACATGGAGCGTGTCTCCTCGGATGTGGACTGGCTGATCGAAAAATTCGACTATCGGAACAAAGATGCGGACTGGAAGACCTCCAAAGACGCCATTCAGCGCGGCATGCAGAAATTAAAGGGAGGATACCCGGCAGATCCAGCTTATAAGATGAATAAATAATGGCTCAAAGCCGCTCGCCAAAACAGCCGGGAAACGGATTCATCCCGGCTGTTCGGCTTGTTCCTCCATCTTTTCTTCTGCTCTTTTTCCCGCCTCATCCGGCGCAAACAGCCTTTCAAACATATCCAGACAGGCCATGATCTCCTCATACAGCCCTTCCGGCGTATAGTCCGGCCTGAGACTGTACTCTTCCGTAACCCCTTCCAGCGTATAATCAATGGCCTTCACCGCCCTGACCAGATCCGCTTTCCTTTCCAGGACGCGATAATCCGCCCGTTCCATCAGAGCGCGCATCCATTCGCCGTATTCCATCCGGAGCGCCTCAACCGCCTCCATTGCTTCCTCACAGTCCTCCCGCTCTGCGCCGTCCAAAAATCTGCGCATATAAGGATACTTCCTGTATACCCGCATCCTGGCCGTCTCCACGCCCCGTTTGAGGGTGAAGTAATCCGTCTGTATGCCCTCCGTATCCCTAGACAGTTCCAGCCGCATAAACTTGGTGCTGTAATCATATAAAAAAGAATATAACCCCAGCTTGCTACCAAAATAATGGAAAAGAAGCCCTTTGCTGATCCCGGCGATTCTGACAATCTCATCCGTGCTGGCATGCCTATAGCCATTTACAGCGAACACCTGCAGCGCCGCATTGATGATCCGATCCTGTTTTTCCTTTGCCGCATCAAAAAATTTATTGTTCATGTACCCCTCCGCCTGCACGCTTCCCAATATGCCCCATCATACCATATCCCCTGCGTCCCATCAAGCCGCCAGCCAATGTATGAAATTGGAAACAACCTGTACCAGTTCAGACACCCCCTTCGGAAGGGTCCAAAGGGCGTGCGTGCCTGGCTCCTTCCGAAGGGGGTGCCTGAACTGTAAGCAAATTTGTAAATTTTTTCTTAAATCTCTTAATTTCAACGTCTGGATAGTGTATGATAAGGTAGATTCGATAAACTTAATAACAGAACCGCATAAAAATAGCCGTTCTGAATTCTAAAAGTAAGAAGGGATAAGCGTCTTGTTTCAAAAGATGTGTAATAAAAAAGAATGCTATCAGAATTCTTTCAGAAAGCTCCAAATAAAATGCCAGACTTTTCCTCTCCTTCTGGCCGCCATCCTATTTCTCGTTTCTTCCCTTTCCTTTCCTGTTAAGGCCGCGGAGGCGGACTATCAGTCGGAGGCGGAAGCTCGCAAAGAGATGGCAGTTGAATCCAACGAATGGGAAAACTGGCCCTTGGGCCCGCAGCTTGGTGCACAGTCAGCCATTCTTATGGAAGCTAAGACAGGAACCATTCTATATGCAAAGAATATCCATGACCATCTCTATCCTGCCAGCATTACCAAAATTCTGACAGGGTTGATCGCTATTGAACAATGTCCTCTGGATGATGTGGTCACCTATTCCAACGAAGCTGTCAATAGTATTGACTGGCGTACCGATTCCAACATTGGAATCAAGGCAGGGGAACAGATCACTGTTGAGCAGTCTCTATACGGACTGCTGGTTGGTTCCGCCAATGAAGCGGCCAATGCACTGGGAGAACATATCAGTGGAAGCATGGAAGCCTTTGCGGAACTAATGAATGAACGGGCAGCACAGCTGGGATGCGTAGATTCTCATTTTGTAACTACCAACGGCATCCATGATGAGAATCATTATACCTCTGCTTATGATATGGCATTGATCGCACGGGCATTCTTTGACAACGATATGCTCTGTAAGATCTCCAGCACTGCCAATTATATCATTCCCCGTTCAGCAACTGTCAGTGAAGAACTCTATGTCACATCGCGCAATCAGCTGCTTCCGGGAAAAGAATATGCTTATGAATATCTGGTGGGGAGCAAAACAGGCTATACCTCCGAAGCCCGTCAGACATTGGTATCCTGCGCCCAGAAAGACGGCATGAAACTCATATGCGTGGTCATGAAGGAAGAATCTCCGTCCCAGTTCACGGATACCATAGATCTGTTCAACTATGGCTTCAGCAACTTCCATATGGTGAATGTGGCGGATGAGGATACCTCTTATACGGTGGGCAACAACAGTTTCTTTGAGTCAGACAGCGATGTGTTCGGCAACTCTACCCCTATCCTATCCATCAATCCGTCCGACGTCATCATTCTTCCGAATACAGCGGAATATGAAGACGCGGTATCCACGCTCAGCTATGAAGACGCACAGGAAAACGGCTCGGCCGCCGTGATAGAATTCACTTATAACGGCGTATATGTAGGAAGCGCCTCTGTGGAAATTGCCGGTCAGGAGGCCGGTGATCCTTCTCAGAATTCCCTGCCTGTCGCTGTAGGGACGGGAGGGGACGGAACATCTTCCGACACCGATCGCATCTACATCAACATTCTCCATGTGGTTCTTGGCGCGATAGGAATATTCCTGTTTCTCTGGATTCTATTCTGGCTCATCACGCTTATTCGGGAATACAGCTTTTCCACAAAGAAGAAGGAGAAGCGGCGCCGCAAAATCCGCAAAAAGCAGGATTATATCAATTTTGACCGCTATACCAAAGATGATTTTTAGCTCTGCGCTTCCTTTTTTCTCTTCTGCCGTTTCTGCCAGGCGGCCCGCTCTTTTTTGGCAAAGATCTCGGCCGCCTGCTCTTCTGTGATAAATTTCATGGTCTTTACCGCATACACTCCTGCATCCTCCGCCTTCCGGATGCGGATTTTCCCCTTCATATATCCATGCTTGGCGCAGTAAGAAACGCTGTAATAATGTTTGCCGTTCGGCGTAAACCATTTAATCTTCCGTTTCAGATTCCTGTGGCACAAATAGCATCTGGTCGCTGCCACCTCTTTGTCCGAAAGAAGCTGCGCTTTATCCGGAAAAGGCCTGGAAATGTACTTCGCATAGTCTTCAAAAACGATATGAATCTCTTCCTGCCTGGTTCTGGGCGTCTGAAAGCTGTCAAAGGACACTTTCGCAAGCACCTGCGGATCCTTGATCCGCTCAAAGACCCTTGCCGCATAATAGGCATCGCTCTGCGCCCTGTGAAAGGCGCTGTCTTTCGGAATATTCAGATAATCCACGGCATATTCCAGATTCCTTCTGCTCTTTCCTTCTTCAAAGGCAAGGCCGAACAGCTTCTGAATATCATAATACTTAATGGGGCCGCTTCCCAGCGGCTCCATGCCAAAGTATCTCATATTGCGCTGCAGTTCCGTCAGATCCTGAGGGCCCCAGGTGGCAAAGCAGTATTCTCCTCCATCCTGCCCGCACCAGTCCAGGAAGCTTTGCATCACCTCAGGGAAATTCCGTCCTCCCATGAGCTCCTTCATGTCCATATGAAGGAGCTGTCTGGTCATATGATGCATTTCCCGGTATACCTGAGGCCGGACGATTTCATGAAACGTCCCACTCTGCTCCATCTGGCCATTCAATCGGATTGCTCCAATCTCTATGATTTCAAATGGGAGCTCTTTCAACTGCTTTTCCTTTTCTTCATTGCCCTGGTTCCATTCCAGGTCCAATACGATATAATTCATTCGCACTTATACTTCTTTCATCAGCTTCTTTTCCAGTTTCTCCGCCATCTCCTTCATGCAGCCCGCTTCAAAGGGCAGCTTCAGCCCCACCTCAGGTATCATATTGGTGAAGAAATCTGAAGCTGAAAGTTTACAGAGCTTCAGATAACTCTGCCAGGCAGCCTTATAATCTTCATCCATCCAAAGTTTGTATTCAAACGCCACCGTCTGTGCGATCACATAGTCAATGTAATAAAACGGTACGCTGTAGATATGATGCTGCTGCTGCCAGTATCCGCCTTTTCCAAAGAACGGATCTCCCTCATAGTCCAGATGCGGCTTATATTCCTTTTCCAGGCTGCGCCAGACCTCTTTGCGCTGAAGCGGGGTCAGTTCCGGATTCTCATAAATGATATGCTGGAATTCATCCACCATGCAGCCATAAGGGATAAACATGCACGCATCCTCAAGATGCATCCGGCGGTAAGCGTCCGCCCCGTTCCCGAAGAACCGATCCATCCATTTCTCGGTGAAAAATTCCATGGACATGGAATGGCATTCCGCTGTCTCCATCGTGATATCCGCATGTTCCATGATCGGATCCTTCCCTGCCAGATACCCCTGAAACGCATGTCCGCATTCATGTGTGATCACATCCACATCCCCGCTGGTTCCATTGAAATTGGCAAAAATAAACGGGGCCTGATACAGGGGAAGATAGGTCATATAGCCGCCCACGCGCTTATTCTTGCGCCCCAACACATCAAAAAGGCCGTTGTCCATCATGAAATCAAAGAACTCTTTTGTCTCCGGGGACAACTCTTCGTACATGTTTCTTCCTGCTTCCAGGATTTCTTCGGGCGTTCCTATGGGCGCCGGATTTCCCTCTTTATAATAAACGCCTTCGTCAATGTAAGAAAGCTTCTCAAGCCCCAGACGCTTCCTTCTTTCCTCATGCAGCTTCTCCACAAACGGGACGAAGTCCTTCTTCACCTGATTCCGAAAATCCTCCACCTGCTGCCGCGTATAGCAGTTGCGGCTCATCCGCATATAGCCCAGCTCCACATAATTCTCATATCCAAGTTCTTTGGCCTGAAGGGTACGGTTCTTCACCAGCTTATCATAGATTTCATCCAATTCCTGCTGATGTATGCGGAAAAAAGCGGAAAACTTCTCCCACGCCTTCCGCCGGATGTTCCGATCCGGATTTTTCAGATAAGGCTTTAAGAGGGACAGATTCAGCGTCTGGCCATCCCATTCAATCCTGGCCGCCGCCACAAGCTTCTCATAAGAGGTGGCAAGCGCATTCTCTTCCTGTACCAGCGGGATCAGCTTCTCCTGCATGGATTTACGCGCCAGCTCCATATTCTTGAAGGCGACGCGGCCGATCCGCTCCTCCAGCCCGTCCCTATAGGGAGATTCATACAGAAGTTTCTGATATTCAATAATCATGTTGCTGTACTTAGGCCCCATCTGATCATAATAATCCTGTTCCGCATTATAGAATGCATCCGTCACATCCCCATCATGCCGTATCTGGGCAAGGGTAATCATCGTATCCGTCCTGGTTCTTAGTTCATAGTATTTCTGATGTATCTCAAATTGTTCCTCTGCGCTTCTCGCCGCCGCAAAGGATTTCTTCAATTCCTCAAACGCTTTCTCCACCTGATCAAAATCCACCCGTTCATAGGGCATATCATGAAACTTCATAGTCTATCCTCCTCTTCCTGACTACTATGACCTTATTATAGTGGATTTATTCCGGATACTCAACCGGGAATCACAGACCGTGGATATCCGAAGCTGCTGCCCGCAGTCTGTCGGTTCTTGGCTTCTGGCATCGGTTATTTTGTTTGAAGGAATGGTATGGAGATAGTATAATGAGAAAAACGGATGCGGCCAGAGGGGGTACTGGCAGGAGGGTGTTATGAGCCGAATACATCATTCATTGCTTTTTTATTCTGGTATTGTTTTGATTCTGTCCCTGTTCTTTGCGGGCTGCGGGGAGGCAGACGGGGCAGGGAGCAGCGCTGAAAGTGCGGGGATTGAAGCATCTGCGGGGGCAGCGGACGATTCGGCGGAACCCGCGGCTTATGCTGTGGGAGGGAACCAGGGTCCGGCGGCCGAACGTTCTTCCGCTACCGACGGCGGTTATGAAGAGGTGGCGGGGTTGTATCAGGATATTTATGAAGAGGCTGTACAGACCAACACACTGCGTTCTCTGGATACGATCCGCGCCATCATGGAACGTTTGGCGGAGTATGGCATCAGCGTGACGGATTCAGAAAATCAGAATCGGATCGATATGGCCAACCCGGAACCTTTGGAAGAATTCTGTCGGAATGTGGAGATGGGAAAAGATGGAGAGGTCACTTTTTTCTCCATTCAGGAAGACGGGGGTTTCATTTGCTTCAATCTCGTCAGCCAAGAAGGAAGCGTGCAGGTGAATCGAAATGTCTTAAGCTGGAATAACGGCGTTCCCCGTATTTCCTATCAAAGTTCTCATGAAGCGCATGCATGGACCTATACGCAGGACGGATACCTTTTCTTTGAGGAAGAATTCCCCGACGGATACGACGGAGCGCCCGGATATACGGCCATCCGTCTAAAGCCGCTGGATGAATCCCTTCGGGAAGCCAATCTGCTTTATTTCCGGCCCGTAGAGTATGGCTCCAACAATCTTTTCCTGCAGGATTGGGATGAAGCGCATTTTGATGTGCTCCGTTTTGACGATCTATTCACCATCCTCTACCCCTATGTATACGGCTCTCCTTCCCCCTATGAAAAAACAGTGGAAGAATCCGTCTATGAAGTGCCCGCCGCAGTGTATGAGACGGTTCTCATGAACTATTTTCACATCGATCAGAACACGCTCCGGCAGAATACGCTGTATCTTGAGGATGCCGGTTCCTATGAATATCATACCCGGCCTTTCAGTGAAAGCGCCAGTTCCCCTAACAACCCCTATCCGGAAGCTGTCGCCTGTGAGGAAAATGACGATGGAACGCTCACCTATACCGTCCAGGCTGTCTGGCCGGCAGGGCATCTTTCCAACGCATTTTCCCACCAGGTTACCATTCGTCCTCTTGAGGATGGTTCCTTTGAATACGTCTCCAATCAAATGCTTCCTTCGGAAAATGACCGAATTCCGGAATGGCTTCTGGCCGAATAGTTCCTTTGAACCGTCCCCCGCAAGCCTCCCCTGCGAACCGCTTATGGTTTGCGCTGGATCAGCGTGCCGTTCTTTCCCAGAATGCCATCCGCATAATTCCGGCAGAAAAGCACTTCTGTTCCTTCTTCCACCTGAATCTCTTCTTCCCCGCAGTTCAGCAGGATTTCAATTTTGCGGTTGGCAGAGTCCAGCTTAATGTATTCCACGCAGCGCCGTTCTTTATATCTTCCGGGGAAATGGAAATACAGGCTTCTGCAGGCCTCTTCCCTGCGCCTGAGTGAAATCAGGGTCCGGACGGCCTGAATCTTTTCCTGGCTGTCCGGCCTGTCCAGTTCCTGCCAGGGCATGCAGCGGCGGCAGTCCGGATCATGCCCGCCTTCCATAGCGATCTCCGTTCCATAGAAAATGCAAGGGCTTCCCGGCATGGTAAACAGCACGGCCAGCTGCTGATAGAACATGTCCAGGTCATGGAAACGGTTCATCAGCCGCTCCGTATCATGGGAGTCCAGCAAATTAAACATTACATTGTTGTTCTGCTGCATGTACATGGTATAACAGCGGTTCACCATGTATTCAAACTCCTCTTTGTCCATTCCCTTGTCCAGGAAGAAATCATGAATACCGCTCATCAGAGGATAATTCATCACGGAGTCATACTCATCCCCGGCAAGCCACTGGCTGGCATCATGCCAGATTTCTCCCAGAAGATACAGATCCGGCTTCAGCGCATGCAGACGTTCCCTGATCCGTTTCAGGAAGCGGTGAGATACCTCATTGCCCACGTCAAAACGGATGCCGTCAATATCGAATTCGCGTATCCAGCCCTCGCATACCCGGCAGAAATAATCGATCACTTCTTCGTTATTGGTGTTCAGCTTCGGCATCCAGTCCGCAAATGCAAAGGAATAAAACCGTCCGTCACGGGTATCCTCTTGTTTTTCCAGACCTTCCCAATCCCGAATCATGAACCAGTCCGCATAGGCCGATTTTTCTTTATATTTCAGCACATCCAGCCAGGGCGCGAACCTGCGTCCGCAGTGATTGAATACTGCGTCCACCATGATCCGGATCCCATGTCCATGGGCCTCCCGAACCAATCTGGCAAAATCTTCATTGGTTCCAAAGTGCGGATCGATGCGGGTATAATCCTTCGTATCATACTTATGGTTGGAGTCCGCTTCCATGATCGGATTCAGGTAGATACCTGTGATTCCCAGTCCGGCCAGGTATGGAAGCTTCTGACGAATTCCTTCCAGATTGCCTCCGAAACGTTCCTGATTCGTTACCTGCCCGGTTCTCCAGGGCACGATCTCTTTCTCTGTTCCATCCTGCCCCTCCCCTTGCGCCAGGCGATCCGCCTCCGCCGTTCCGCGGCAGAAGCGATCCGGAAAGATCTGATACCAGACCGTTTCATTCACCCAGGCCGGCGTCCGATTCACATCCGCCGGATTCATCCAGGGCACGATGAAGCATTGGAGCATTCTTCCGTCCATCTCCATCTGCTCTTTGGTCAAAAAACCGTCTTCAAAATAATACCAGACTTCCTCTTCGGTATGCAGTTCAAAGAAATATTTGCAGCGCTTATAGACCGGTTTCAGCGTAGTCGTCCACCAGAGCTGATGGCGGAGTCTCTTTTTATAGACGATCTCTTCCCTCTTTCCCGTCCATCGCTCCCCGCCGCCCATGATACCTGCTTCGTAAGGGTCTCCGTGATGGAGAAATACCCGTTTTACATCATAGCCGGTTTTCAGGTTGACGATCAGCTCATCTTCGTTCAAAGCATAACTCATCTGCTCCGATGTCCTGTGATACACTCCTGTAAATTCCATGCTACCTCCGCTCGGTAATCAGCTTTCTATAACGTGTGAGTTCTCTTCTTGCTCCATCAAACTCCGGCATCCGCCACTCCCAATTGGGCGATCCAACGGTTCCCGGCGTATTGATATGGCCTTCCGCCCCTAATCCGAGAATATCCGCCATAGGAAGGATGGCGATCTGCGCCTTGCTGTGGAACACGCAGGCGATCAGGCGATCCCGCACGCTTCCCGTGCCAAATCCGCTCTTCTTTAAGAAGCGGCGTACCTTTCTGCGCCCTGCGCAGCTTAATTTGTTATACCACTCCATCAGCGTATCGTTGTCATGGGTGCCCGTATAGATGATCAGGTTCTCGTTCTCCCCGAAACTGTCATAGGCATATTTTCCGCTGGTATCTATGGAGAAAACGAACACTTTCATCCCTTTCAGCCCGTAATGCTCCTTCAGCGTCAGAACCTCCGGACGCAGATCTCCCAGATCCTCAGCCACCAGTTCCACATCCGGGATCTTCTCGCGCAAGGTATCGATCACTTCATAGCCCGGCGCTTCTATCCATTCCCCTTCCACCGCTGTAGGGCAGCTGGCTGGAATCTTCCAGAACGTATCGAATGCCCGGAAATGATCGATCCGGATAATGTCAAACAGCTTGGCGCTGTATCCGATCCGATCCACCCAGAATTGGTAGTTCTGTTTCTTCAGATAATCCCAGTCATAGATCGGATTGCCCCACCGCTGTCCGGTTGCGCTGAAATAATCCGGCGGCACTCCTGCGATAAAAATGGGACGTCCATCCGTATCCAGAAGGAAATTCTCCCGTCCTGCCCATACGTCCACGGAATCCACCCCCACATAGAAGGGGACATCTCCCATGATCCGGATCCCGCATTCATTGGCCGCTTTCTTTACAGCCATCCACTGTATATAGAAAAGATACTGCAGGAACATCTGGTACCCGGCTTCTACCAGCACTTCTTCCGGCAGTTCTTTGCGTTCCTGCGGCCAGTCCCGATCCACCGTTTCCCATTCATTCCAGCATTTTCCGCCGTTTCTCGCTTTCAGCGCACGGAAAATGGCATACTCGTTCACCCATTTCTGAGACAGGAAAGAACGGTATTCATCCGTTTCCTGCCCACCTTTTTCCTGAAAGGTCTGATAGGCTTCTTTCAGATAGGGCTGCTTGAACGCGCGCACCGCCTCATAGTCCACCCGTTTCTCCTTTTCCCGGAAGGAGGGCGGCAATTCCTTCAGATATCCTTCTTCATAAAGGGTGTCCAGACTGATATAGAGCTCATCTCCTGCGCAGGAGGAATAGGGCTGATAGGGGGAATTGCCGTAGCCCACCGGGTTCAGCGGCAGGATCTGCCAGATCGTTGCGCCGCTCTCCTGAAGGAGCTCAAGGAAGGTATAAGCCTGCTGCCCCAGCTCCCCCACTCCCGTGCGGGAGGGGAGAGCGGAGACGGGCATCAGGATTCCTGATTCTCTCGTTTTGTTTTCCATGTGTCTACCTCTTCTTTCTCGTTACTGTCCAGGGTGTGGCATGTAGCTCTTTCTTACAGCTTCCAGATATCCCTGTTATATTCAGCGATCGTCCTGTCAGAGGAGAAGAACCCGGCCTTTGCGATATTGACCAGCATCTTCTTCGACCAAGCGGTCTCATCCTCATAATCCGCAAACATCCGCTCCTTTGTCTGGATATATTCCTTCACATCCAGAAGCGTCATGAACCAGTCTTTGTTCAAAAGCTCCTTATACAGCCGCCCCAGGTTCACCGGATCGCCGATCTGAATCAGCTCCTTGCTGACGATGAAGTCCACCAGGTCCTGAATCTGCGGATCCGCATCATAGATCTGCCTGGAATGATATCCTGCCGTATCGTACAGATGAATGACTTCTTCTGAGCGCTTTCCGAAAATATAGATGTTCTCATCCCCCACCAGTTCGTGGATCTCCACATTGGCGCCGTCCTGTGTTCCCAGCGTTACAGCGCCGTTCAGCATGAACTTCATGTTGCCCGTTCCGGAAGCCTCCTTGGAAGCCAGGGAAATCTGCTCAGAGATATCGCAGGCAGGGATCAGCTTTTCCGCCTTGGTCACGTTATAATTCTCAACCATTACCAGCTTCAGATAAGGGCTCACCTGCGGATCGTTATCAATCAGCTGCTGCAGGCAAAGCAGAAGGTGAATGATATCCTTGGCAATGGTATAAGCAGGAGCAGCCTTTGCGCCGAAGATCATCAGAATCGGCCTGGACGGCAGATGTCCCTTCTTGATCTCCTTATACTTATAGATCGCATACAGTGCGTTCATCTGCTGGCGCTTATACTCGTGGAGGCGCTTAATCTGAATATCAAAAATCGCATTCTCATCGATTTCCACTCCCTGGGTGAGCTTCAGATACGCCTTCAGATCCTTCTTCGCTTCTTTTTTGATCTCCCTCAGCTTTGCCAGAACTGCCGCGTCATCCTGATAGGAGAGAAGTTTTTCCAGCTGCATGGCATCTTTTCTGTATCCCGTTCCGATCAGATCCGCAAGGTATCCAGCGAGCCTGTGGTTGCAGTGCTCAAGCCATCTGCGGAAGGTAATTCCGTTGGTCTTATTATTAAATTTCTGAGGATAGATATCATAGAAGGGCTTCAGCTCTGATTCCTTCAGGATCTCCGTGTGCAGGGCCGCCACGCCGTTCACCGCATATCCGTAATGGATGTCGATATGGGCCATATGAACCCGCTCGTCGCGGTCGATGATATACACCCGCTCGTCATGATAATCCCTTCTTACCCGCGCATCCAGATCACGGATGATGGGAAGCAGATGAGGCACCACCTTCTCCAGATAGGAGATGGGCCACTTCTCCAGCGCTTCCGCCAGAATCGTATGGTTGGTATAGGCACAGGTCTTGCGCACCACATCCACCGCCGTGTCGGAATTGAATCCCCGCTGCATAAGCAGACGGATGAGTTCCGGAATCACCATGGTAGGATGGGTATCGTTGATCTGAATGCACACATGCTCGTGCAGATGGTAAAGGTTCACACCTCTCTCCTCAGCTTCTGCCAGGATGAGTTGGGCGGCATTGCTCACCATGAAGTACTGTTGATAAATGCGCAGCAGCTGTCCCGCTTCATCGCTGTCATCCGGATAAAGGAAGAGCGTAAGGTTCTTTCTGATATCCGTCTTGTCAAAGGAGATGCCGTCCCGGATGATCCCTTCATCCACGCTGTCCAGATCAAACAGATGCAGCTTATTTATCCCGTTTTCATAGCCCGGAACATCGATGTCATACATGGTGGATGTGAGGGTGAAATCTTTAAAGGGAACCTCAAAATGTCTCTCCGTCCGGGTGAGCCAGCTTTCGGGCGTGATCCAGGGATTCTTTTCTTCCCGCTGCTTGTTGTCCACAAAACGTTGCAGGAACAGGCCGTCGTGATAATTCAGTCCCACACCGTCTCCGCACAGTCCCAGCGTGGCGATGGAATCCAGGAAACAGGCTGCAAGCCGTCCGAGCCCGCCGTTTCCCAGGGATGGTTCCAACTCGATCTCCTCGATGGCGGTCAGATCCTTGCCGTATTTGGCCAGCACTTCCCTGGTCTCTTCAAACATCCCCAAATTAATCAGATTGTTGGAAAGCAGCTTTCCGATCAGGAATTCCGCAGAGATATAATACAGCTTCCTGCTCCCTTCATTCCGCTTCATCCCTTCCATCTTCCGCTTGGTGAGGATCAGCAGCGCTCCATAGATCTCTTCATTGGAAGCGTCCTCAATTCCCTTTCCGCATCTTTCCAGAAGTAACTGTTGCAATTCTTTTTCCATGTCTGTCTCCTTTCCTTGCAATCCATGTTTTTTATATTCTATCATACCTATATTTCCCTATTCGCCTCTATACCGAAGCGCGCTTGCATCCGTCCGTTCCTCCAATTCATAAAACACCCGGAGCAGTTCTCCCACGCTCCACGCCTGTGCGAAGCATCCTTTGGAGGAAACCGGATTCAGCCCATCATAAATCTCGGGCAGCTGCCCGATACAGCCTTCTCTTAAAGCCGGTTCCAAGGCTTCCAGCTGTTCTCTCACTCTGGCCCTGGCCTCCGGACTGTTGTCATTCACCTTCAGATAGGCCAGATAATAAGCCCCAAGCGGAAAGACCCATACCGTTCCCTGATGATAGGCCATATCCCGTTCTTCCATCGGGCCCGCGTAACAGGGATGGAACTCCTCATCCCCCTTCTCCAGGGTGCGCAGACCGTAAGGCGTATAGAGCTTCTCAAATACCGTCTCTACGATCCGCTTCTCTTTATCCCGATCCAACATGGTAAACGGAAGGCTGACCGCCCAGATCTGATTGCAGCGTAGCTGCTTATCCGCCTTCGTTCCGGACAGAACATCCTTAAGATATCCTTCTTCCTCCATCCAGAATTGTCTGTTAAACGCTTCCTTCACCCGCTCTGCCAGTTCTCCATATTCCGCCTTTCCGAAATATTCCATAATGCGGAGCGCATTATACCAGTACGCATTGATTTCCACCGGTTTGCCGTGTCTTGGCGTGGGAAGAATCTCCCCTACCCGCACGTCCATCCAAGTCACCTGATCCAGATCCTGTCCCGCACAGATCAGCCCGTCTTCCGCCATGTGGATACCGTAATGGGTTCCCCTGCAATACCCGTTCATGATCCGCTCCATCACCGGCAGCATTTGCCGGGTAAAAGCATCATCCCCCGTCGCTTTATGATACAAATAAACACAGTTGACAAACAGCAGCGCTGCGTCCGCGGTATTGTACATGGGCTCCTTGCCGCCCTCCGGGAACAGATTCGGCATCAGGCCGTCCTTTTCATATTGGGCAAAGGTGTTCAGAATCCTTTTTGCAGCCTCCATATTTCCTGTACACAGGCAGATGCCCGGCAGGGCGATCATCGTATCCCGTCCCCAGTCCTCGAAGAATGGATAACCCGCCAATATGGTATCCCCGCCTGTGGAGTCCCTTCTGGAAATGAACTGTGCCGCGGAAAGCGCCAGCGCTTCTCCCATCTGGTCCTGATATCCTGCCCGTTTCGCCAGGCCTCTTCTGTACGCCTTTACGCCATCCAGAATCTCTGCCGCAGGTATCCGGGAAGGCTCCGTCTCGTATACGATTTCCAGCACACAGCTCTCTTTGGCCTTAACCAGCAGGCCGATCCTGTGATCCGCCTGTATACGTCCGGATTCCCTCCTTCCGTCACAGACATCATATCGGTAGAAACAGGTTTCTTTCATAAGCGGCAACGCTTCTACCTCTCCGTTCGTCCGGAAATACAGATCGGGACAGCCAGCTGGCGCACCGCTCGCATGAACGGTTCCGGAAAACGTTTTCCGAAAAGGCATAAAATGAAAAGACCCTTCGTCCTCTCCTACGAAATGCATCTGAATCTGCACTTCTTCTCCCATATCCTGCCCCTTTGAAGCGAACTGGAACCATGGCGTCACCCAAAGCCTGCAATCCCTCTTTCCGCGGTTTCTGCATTCATATCGCAGGGCAATCCGATTTGCTCCCTGCTGCAGGCCGGCTTCCTTGATGAGTTCCATTCCATCCGCATGAAACCGCCAGACAGGTGTGTCTTCCCAGGTAAAGGAAGACAGAGCGAGAAAGCCTTCCTCCGGCTCTTTATCGGCGAACTCCTGTGTGGAAAGCATGCAGTTTTCTCCATCCTCCCACACCAGTTCTTCCTTCAGCCTGTGAATCAGATTATACCTATGATTTGGCGCCTGTGTACAGGCCATCAGAACAGCGTGATCATTGCGCGCCGCGCTTCCGGTCATCGTCATGGACGAGAAGCCTCCCAGGCCATTCGTCATCAAATAACAGTTTTCCAATCCTCTCTCCAGGATTTTCCAATCCTGTTTGCCATATATCCACTTCATACGCACTCCATCCTAACTATCATACCCTGTCAGGCATTCTGCTTCCCAGCACCAGTATGCTCACCGGAGCCACCTGCATGCATTTTCCCGCCTTCGGCGGATTTTTCCACAGGAAGCTGTCCTTTCCGTCCGCAAGGATCTCCCAATCCCCTTCCGGAATCGGAAGCCTTCGTTCCTCGTCCGTCCTGTTATACGCAATGCAAAGGGTTTTCCACATGCAGGGATTCTCCTCGCTGCGGTTATCCACATAAAATCCCACAAATCCCTCTTCCATCCATGCCGCTCGGATCCGCTCCACAGCGCGCGCCGACTTATCGCACAGCCCGGGCAGACGCTTTCTCAGGGCGATCAGTCCCTGATAATACTCCACCAGTTCTCTTTCTTCCCAAGCTTTCTCCCAGTCCAGGCGGTTAATGGATATGGGCGCATTATAGGAATCTTCCAGTCCTCCCTTGGTTCTTGCGAATTCTTCCCCGGAGAGGAAGAAAAGGCGTCCCTGACAGGTCATATAAATCCCTGCCGCCAGCCGGTATTCCGCTCTTCTTCGATTCTCATCCGGCGTGGTCTGCGACAGCTTATCCCATAATGTCTGATTATCATGGGCGGACACATAGGTAAGGATCTGAGAAGGAGCGGATGCCCGCAATTCCTCCCCGCCTTCGTCTTCCGCCGCCTTGCCGCACCAGGCAGCGGCACAGCGCAGGACCTTTCTTTCCAGGCCTTCTTTCCCATTCACGAAGCCTGTTTCCTTCAGCTGGAAAACCGAACCCTTCAGGATATCTCTCGTATCATCACAGAAAATCCCGATTCCGGGGGCCAGCAGCTTCAGATTCTTCTTCAGAGCCTGGACGGCGCCGCCCTCTATGGCGGTCGGCGCTGCAGCCCAGGGTTCCCCATATATGAGCTTTTCTCCCTGCCCGTATTTCTCATCCAGCGCCCGCCGGATACGATTCATCAGATCCACGTCCAGAAGGCCCATCAGATCGAAGCGGAATCCATCCATATGGTATTCTTCCGCCCAGTAAAGAACCGAATCCAGGATATATGCAGCGCACATAGGCCTTTCGCTCGCCACATCATTTCCGCAGGCAGAGCCGTTGGAAGGCTTTCCCTCCCCATCTGTCCGGTAATAATACCATGGCACGGTTTTCTGCAGCCATGAGTCCAGAGTATATGTGTGATTATACACCACATCCATCACAATACGGAAGCCCTGTTTGTGAAGATTTTGTATTGCTTCTTTTAACTCCCGAATCCGCACCTCCCCGTGGGCCGGATCTGAGGAGTAGGAGCCCTCCGGCACATTCCAGTTGACCGGATCATATCCCCAGTTGGATGCTTCTTTTTCCTCTTCATCCACCGAGCCATAATCAAAGACGGGCATGAGCTGGATATGTGTAACGCCCAGTTCTTTCAGATAAGAAAGTCCCGTAGGGCGGATTCCATCTCCATTCAGTGTGGTATCGCTGCAGCACAGGGCTGTATATTTCCCTCTGCATTCTTCCGGAAATCCGCCTGCCTTCTGCCAGGAAAATTCCTTCACATGCATCTCATAGATCACATCTTCCGCCGTTCTGGCCGGCGGCCGATCCTCTTCCCAGCCTTCCGGATCCGTGCGGCGCAGATCTACAGCCATGCTGCGCCTGCCGTTCAATCCGCACGCTCTGGCATAGGGATCCGCCGTATCCACTTTCTCCCCCTCTATCCAAAGGGAGAAATCATAATAGACGCCGTGCAGATTCTCTTGCGCGCAGTACTCCCATACGCCTTTTTCCTTTCTTTGCATAGGATGGCTGCCAAAGGCCTCCCCTTTGCTTCCATCCTTATAGAAATGGATCAGGACCTTTTCCGCGCAGGGGCTCCACAGGCAAAAACGGCTTTCCTGCCCGCTGCAGACAGACCCAAGCTGTCCTTCATAGCTGTATTTTTCCTGAAACGCTTTCTTTGTATAATATTCCTTCCATTGCAATGCTGTTTTCTTCATGCAGTCACCTTTCATCCAGGCCGCGCAGGATTTCCCTGCCGGGTTTCCCTGCGCGGGCCTTCGCCGTCCGTCAGCCTTTCACCGCGCCGGATACGCCGTCCACATAAAATCTCTGCAGGCAAAGGAACAGGATCGCGATGGGAATGGAGATCAGAACTGCGCCTGCAGCAAAGCCGGTGTACCAGCTGTCTATATACTCCTTCTCCAACATCTTCCACAGACCGATGGCCACCGTATACTGGTCGGCATTCGCCCGGCAGATCACTCTTGCAAAAATGAAATCCAGCCAGGGTGACATGAACGCGGTCAGGATCGTATAAATGATGATGGGCTTGCTTAACGGCAGCGTCACCTTCGTAAAGATCTGCCATCTGGTGCATCCATCCAGCAGCGCCGCTTCATCGATGGCGATGGGAATCGTATCGAAGAATCCCTTCGCAATCTGAAAGCCCAGTCCCGCACCGCCGGAATAAACAAGGATCAACGCCACACGGATCATATTTCCTTCCGTCAGCCCAAGCGCCTTCAGGATGAAGTAGACCGCGATCATGGACATAAAGCCGGGAAACAGCCCCAGGATCATGGCCATATTCATATAAGGCTTGCGCAGCTTGAAGCGGAGCCTGGATAAGCAGTAAGACACCGCCAGCACATAAAACGCCGAGAGGATGCAGGAGCAGATGGCGATGATTAAGGTATTCATGAACATCTGCGGAAAGTTCAGGATCGTGGTATCCGTAAACAGCTTCACATAATTATCCAAAGTGAATGCCTTTGGGAAGAATGTCGATACATAGGAGCCTTTCTCCGCCCGGAAGCTGGTGAGTATCACCCACAAAATTGGGAAAACCCAGATAGCTGCCAACACCGCCAACAGTACATGGACAGCCGTATTATTAACCAACCGTTTCCTCTTTGCCGAGGCTACTCTTTTTCCAGTCATAGCTTAGAATCCCCCTTCCTCTTTATAGGATTTGCTGTTGTGATACGTCAAAAGCGCGCCGACCGCAAGGATGATGAATGTCAGGATGCCGATGACGGAACCGATATTATAATACTGCCTGTCGATCGTCAGCTTATACAGCCAGGTTACGAGCAGATCCGTACTTCCTGCCGTAGAGGACAGGTTCGTCACCGGATCGCCTCCGGAAAGCAGGTAAATGACGTTGAAATTATTCACATTTCCCGTAAAGGTAGTAATCAGGTACGGCGTCGTCACATACAGCATGTAGGGCAGGGTGATTTTGAAGAAAATCTGAATCGCATTGGCTCCATCCACCTTGGCCGCTTCATAGAGTTCCGCAGGAATATTCTGAAGCACGCCTGTCAGCTGCAGCAGCGTATAGGGAACGCCAACCCAGATATTCACCACGATGACCGTCACCCTCGCCCAGGTGGGATCCGTGAAGAAAGGAAGGCTCGCGTCCGGAGCGATCAGCCCCAGGTTGCGAAGAAGCACGTTCACCGCCCCTTCCGGCTGCAGCATGGTTCTCATGATCAGAAGGGATACGAACATCGGCACCGCGCAGGAAAGCACGAAACAGAATCTCCAGAAGCCCTTCGCCCTCGTTTCCTTTCTGTTAATCAGAAGGGAAAGGATCATTCCGAAGATATAGTTGCTGAACGTTGCGAAGAATGCCCACACCAGGGTCCAGATCAGAACAGACCAGAAGGTGCTTCCCAGGATACTGGTGGAATCAAACAGGGCTTTGAAGTTATCCAGTCCCACCCAGTCGAACAGCATCAGGTGGTTATCAATTTTGCTGTAGTTGGTGAATGCCATGCAAATCATGAAAATCAGCGGCAGCACCGTAAATGCAAATATGAAAATGACCGGAGGCGTCATCAGCAGTCTGTGCAGATTCTCATGCAGCAGAGTCTTCAGGTCTTCCCTGAAAGTATTCACATGACGGCCTTCTTTTGCCAGGCATTCCGCCTTGTATGCGCTTCTGAGGGCGCCTCTCCAGGCACAGAACATCAGAATGGTCAGAAGCACCGTAGCCACTCCATAAAGCAGGATCAGGATGGACTGATCACCTTTGGTATACATATACACCTGGTTTGCCTCGTCCCAAACCTCTTCCTGCGGAATAGTTCCCAGGGACGGCAGCATGGAAAGGAATCCAATTCCATTCACCGCCATGAACACAAGATATGCCACTTCCACAGCCAGGTAGATCAGTCCCTTTATTTTCTGGCCATGCACAAAGTTGCCAAGCCCCATCACCAGCATGGAGAGCTTCGTTTCAAGCCCTCCTTCCCGTATCGCCCGGGTACATGTATACGGGGTTGGAAATTCATTCACTCTTTTTTTGATTAAGCCCATCTTCTCACCTCATTATCTTCCGATTCCTTCTCAGATTCCATCACTGTTCATGGCCTCGTTCATCTGCTCCGTCTGATCCGCCGCATTTTCATGCGTCACGCTTCCGTTTCGGATGGACTTGCCCATGTTTTCCACCGGTGTCCAGCAGTTGCTCATCTTGGAAACAAAGGGCTGCAGGATGGAGGTATTGTTAAACGTATTATTCTGTGCTGTCACCACTTCATCGGACTGTATCGCTTCCTCCTGAAGGAGTTCCGTATTACAAGGAACCACGCCGCACATCTCATAATGGGCCTTCTGAGCCTGTGCAGAGCCCAGGAATACCGCCAGTTCAACAGCCGCCACCATATGTTTGCTGTTGGGATTCACCCCGATCGCCTTGGAGCCTGCATAGGCCAGCATCTGTTTCTCTTCTCCGTTCAGCGTAAATGTAGGCAGGGATGCCACTCCCATATTCTCTCCCAGCGCTTCCTTCACCGCATTGGCGTCCCAGGAACCGGAAAACATCGCGTTGATGCTGCCGTCCCGCAGTCCCGCTATGCCTGAGCCGTCAGCATCGATCTTGAAGTTGGGGTGGTTTCTCAGATCGATCAGATAATCTGTCACAGTAACCGCCTTTTCGCCGCTAAAATCCACGCCCTGGGACTCATCCGTTCCATCTCCGAACAGGGTGCAACCATTTCCCAGATAAAACGCCGGAAGATACCAGGAATTGGTGAATGGAAAGGATACAACTCCCTTTTCCAGCATCGTATCCAGACTCTTTATATCTTCCTCTGAGAACACGCTCTTGTCATAATACATGAACCAGGTATTGGTGGTGAATGGAACCCCGTACAGTTCGCCATCCATGGTCAGGGAATCCAGCACTTCCTGCGAATTGGTGCTTTCAATCGCTTCCCTGTATTTCCCTCCGAATTTCACCAGCGCATTGGCGTCCGTCAGGGTGGTCAGCGTATCGTTGGCATACATGAACACATCCGCGCCGGCCTCCGGATCCTGCGATACCTGTCCGGCCGCGCTGGCCTCATCTGCCACTCCATAGACGAACGTAATGTCCCATTCCGGATGCTGATCCGCGAAAGCCTGGCACATGGTCTGCAGCCATTCTCCGTTGTCCTTTGACTGGTCATTCTGCGGAGACCACACCATGAGGCGGACATTTTCCTGTCCAGAGGACGCGCCCTGCAGGGAAGTGCCGCAGCCGGTAAGCCCGGTGAGCGCCATCGCCGCCGCCAGCAAAAGAGCTACACCTTTTTTCTTCATATTTTCCTCTCCCTTTCTCAAAAGTTTCGTTATGTTTCGTTCTGTTTTCACTGTACTCTTCTTTTTTTCATTCGTCAATCGTGCAAGGCAATTTGCCGGTAGATTCTCCCTTTTTCATAGTTTTTATATAGCGTTTTTATCTATTTTTACCACGCACCTTTCTTTTTATGACTTTTATATCGATTTAAATATTGCCAAAGCATCTTATTTTTTCGCAACATAACGAAATAGACGGGGATTTCATCGGAAAAACATTGCCTATCCCCCTGTATTTCAGTATAATGAATCTGGACGCGGATAAATAAGAAAGGGTGATTTATTGATGGCAACGATCCAGGATATTGCTGATAGGCTCAACATTTCCAAGGGAACCGTTTCCAAAGCCCTGAATGGGGCTTCTGATGTGAGCGAAACTTTACAAAAACTCGTTTTGGAGACCGCGGTGGAAATGGGATACACAAAGCTGCGCAGACAGAAAAATTCCGACAAGAAGCTTGTCATCCTAGCCGAAAACATAGAATATGAAGAAAAGCATCATTTTGGATATGATATTATTCTCGGCTTTCGTCAAATGGCAGAACCGGCCGGCTATACGGTTCAGATCGTTCCTGTCACGGAACAGCTGCAAAAGGAAATCCCCTATGAAGTTTTTATGCTTCAGAATGATTACCTGGGAGCCTTTATCCTCGGTTTCTCCCTGAATGATCCCTGGATGAACCAGCTGAAATCCGCAAGAACCCCCGCTGTTCTTTATGACAACTATATCTCAGCCAATCCCAACATGGCCTATGTTGGAATCGACAACAATGAAGGCATGGAAATGGCTGTATCCGCTCTGAAAGAACTTGGCCATAAGCAGATCGGCTATCTGAGCGGTGCTTTGGGATCCCACATCATGCAGGTACGCCACACCGCTTTTTTTCATGCCATGCGTCAGAACGGCCTGAAAGCCGATCCTTCCCATACAGGGAGTTCTTATTATATCACGCAGTGCATGGAAAAACATCTTCCGCGCCTTCTCGACAAGGGAATGACCGCCCTCATCTGCAGCCACGATCTTCTTGCCCATGCCGCCATCGTCCAGTGTCAGCAGCTGGGACTGCGGGTGCCTGCGGATATCAGCATCATCGGATTTGATGATCTTCCCATGAGCGCCTATACTTCCCCGCCTCTTACCACCGTCCGTCAGGAACGGGTTCAGTTGGGAAAAAGCGGATACTATGCCTTAAGCAGCCTGTTGAATAAAATCTCCATTGGCACACTGCTCCTGCATGCCAGCTTGGTTCGGAGGGAGTCTGCCGGAAAAGCGCCGGAGGGAAAGCTTTTATAGCAGCTTTCCTTCCGGCGCTTTTCAATGAATTCATTATTTTGAAACATCCTCATCCAGAATTTCCTGGATCCACCGCAACACCCGTTCGATCCCGGTATCCCAGTATTTCCACTGGTGATCTCCATCTGCCTCTTCATAAACGAGGTCTGCTCCCAAATCCCAGAGATAATCCCTCAGCCTGATATTATCTGCGTACAGGAAATCCTGCTTGCCGCACCACTGATAGAATTGAGGAAGATTCTTCCCTTTCTCTGCCGCTTTCCTGGCCAGCTCAAACAGATCGTCCTCGCTTCCTGCTATCTGCCGATTCCCATATACCGGCCCGAAGGCATTGGCTCCTCCTCCTGTCTCCTGACGAATCCGTTCTGCCAGGGCGGCCACATCCACCGCTCCGGAAAGAGAAGCTACTGCCCGGAAACGCTCCGGAAGGGAGAGCCCCAGCTTAAATGCGCCATAGCCTCCCATGGAAAGCCCGGCAGCAAATGTCTTATCCGCTTCCGCTGAAATCTGTGGGAACAGATCCCGGCAGATACGGGGAAGTTCCTCTGAGATGTACGTCCAATACCTGAACCCGATCTCCATATCGGAATAAAAGCTCAGATGGGCCGCCGGCATTATCACCACAATCCCCATCTCGCTCGCATACCGTTCCACACTGGTCCGCCTGGCCCATACAGTGTGATCTCCATTATAGCCATGCAGCAAATACAGCACTGGATACGGCGGCGTAAACTGTCCTCCATTTACCGGATTTATAATTTCAATATTTTGTGGAAGGATCACACTGAGATTTACGCTCATGTGCAACACTTCCGAGAAACAATCCACAGTCAGAAAAGCCATTCTGTCATCTCCCTTTCCTTCCGCATTTATATTATTTCCGAAGAAGAGATACAGCCAGATCCGGCCGGTTCGTAATGATGCCGGTACATCCGGCCTCAACCAGCTTTTCCATCTCCTCAGGCGTATCACAGGTATAGGGATTCACGCCGATCCCTCTGTTTCTCATCTCTTCCACCAAAACGGGATTTTCAAGCACGCTGTGATAGTCTGGGTGAAGGTAATCCGGCTTATAGGGCAGGCTGTCCACAAGTTCCGTAAGGCTCTGTGCCTTTCCTGCATCTTCCAGAAGAAAGCGGATATCTTGCACCGGATATTTTGCCGCAAAGGCGGCGGAAAATTCCCTACGAAACGGCTGCATCCTCTCCTGGAAGGTCAAAAGTCCCACCCTGCAGTCCGCGTCCTGTTTCTTTAATTCTCCGAGCAAATCAGCATCGAAAGAGGAATAGATCACTTTATCTGCTGCCTTGCTGTTTCTTACAATCTCCAGAATCTTTCCGACGAAGTCCACTTCCTTATCCAGATGGGGCTTTAATTCCAGATTGATGATCTCCATATCCTCCACAAGCGGAAGGAATTCTTCCAGCGTGAGGATCCTCTCTCCCGCATATTCACTGCCTTTGTAAGCGCCGAAATCGTATGTCTTCAGTTCCTGAACCGTTTTCAGCAGGATGGCGCCCTTTCCATCCGAAGTATTATCGATATAGTAATTATGATGGATCACAATCTGTCCATCCGCCGTCAGCTGCAGGTCGGTTTCCACTCCGTCCGCTTCCAGTTCATGCGCTTTAACAAACGCCGCCCTGGTGTTCTCGGGGGCATGATAAGATGCCCCCCTGTGTGCCATTATCCAAAGGTTATTCATTGAGCAGTTCATTTCCTTTCGCTTCCAATTCTGCCAGCGTGGTATCCACATCCGCATCGTTTACCATAATTTCCGCCATATCGTTGGTCAGTTCCACCTGGAATTCCACATAGCCCGGATTATTGGGGCGCCCGGAAGAGATCTCCAGCTGATCAAGCGCTACCTTGTACTGCGGGTACTGCTCATACCATGCTACCATCTTCTCATCTTCCACCGCGCTCTTGCGGGTAGCCAGATAACCTGTTACGATACTTGCTTCTACTGTCTCATCAACTGTGGTCATGAATTTCATATACTCCCAAGCAGCACTCTGTTCCTCTTCGGACAGGCCACTCAGCATGGCAAGATTACAGCCTCCTGTCGTCACACCGTAAGAAGTTCCTTTCGGGATGAAAGCGGTCTGAAGTTCGAATCCAAGTTCATCCGCTACTGAAAGCATCTGGCTCAAGCTTCCTGTGGAAGAGAAGAAGAAGGCAGCATCCTGATTCATCAGATCTGCATTCATCTTATCAATTTCCGAATAAGGATACAGATGCGCCAGATTTCTTTCCCGAAGGTCCTTGAAATAATCGATTACGATTCTGTCCACATCATTGTCCACCGTACACTGCGTCTCATCCTCATTCACCGTAAATCCACCCCAGGTTAACATGAACGCTTCATGGAACCAATAATTGATAGGCATGGAAATACCATATTTTCCAGTCGCCTCATATACCTTTTCGCAGGCCTGCGCTAGAGCGTCCCAGGTTGTGATCTCCTCCGGGTTAACGCCTGCTTCCTCCAGTATAGTGGTATTCATATAGAGAATGGACGTGGAACGCAGGAAGGGAAGGGCATAGCAGGTATCATTGATATAACAATTATACAGAAGTCCTTCGTGGAAATCGCTCATATCCATGCCATCTGCCTCAATCCGTTCATCTAGGCCCTGTATCATTCCTCCATCTGCAAACAGGCCAACAGAGCCGATTTCCAAAACGGTCAGGTCAGGAGCAGTTCCGGCGATATAAGCCGCCTGCAGCTTCTGATGCAGTTCTACATAATCCCCCTGGTATTCAGCCGTCACATGAATCCCTTTTTCAGCCCCGACCGTGCTATTGAATCTCTCTGTAGCTTCTCCGATATAAGTTTCCACAGTATCTGAATTTGCATACCAGAAAGTTAATTCTATCGTTTCCCCAGAGCCGGATGTGCCTTCGCTCTGTTCACTTCCGCTCTGCGTGGATGCTGCCTCTGAAGAAGCGGATGCTGAGGCTGTCGAAGCACTTTCGGATGTTCCGGAACTGCCTCCACAGCCAAGCAGGGAAATTGTCATTGCTGCTGCTGCTAATAATGCCATGCTTTTGTGAATCAATCTGTTCATTTTTTCCTCCATACATTCTGCCGCTAAAGCGGCACTTTCCACTTATTGTTTTTCTATATTTTATTTAACACCTGTATAGGCGAATGCTTTTAATATCTGTTTCTGCGCTATAATAAAAGCGATCAGGATAGGAATGAGCATAATCAGGTTCCCCGCCATGATAATGTGATTGGCTACTCCACCGTCCACATCCCGAAGTGCAGTGATTCCGACAGGAAGGGTTCTTACTGCGTCGCTGGTAGTGAGCACCTTTGCCCAGAAATAATCATTCCAACTCCCAATAAATGTCAGCAACGCCAACGTAGCGACCGTGCTGCGGGACATAGGGAGCATGATACGGAACATAATCTTCAGTTCTCCTGCTTTATCCAGCCTGGCAGCTTCAATCAATTCCTTTGGTACCTGAAGAAAATTCTGACGCAGCATGAAAATGCCGAATGCGCTGGCAGCCTGTGGAAGAATCAAAGACCAGTAGGTATTGATCAATTCCATTTTGCTCAAAATCAGGAATACCGGAAGAAATACCAGCTGCGCCGGGATCATGGTTGTA
>USKC01000003.1 GCA_900555195.1 uncultured Lachnospiraceae bacterium | reverse complement strand
AAAATACAAGGGGATCTGGTATTATGCGGCAGAATACCAGATCCCCTTGTATTCGGTCCCGAGCCAATTCTCAAAATACTCCCTGGCATAGCCTTCCACGTCCAGGTCAGCGAATTTTTCAGGGTAAAGATACTTGCACAGCTGCATCACACCGATATGGCGTTTAGACGCGCCTAAGAAATCTGTATGGAAAATATAGACTTCCCTGTTCTTTCCAGCATCCATCTGGGAGATAGATGAAATTTCATAGATATGGTCGATTACGTCGCGAAATTCTGTCTCATCCTCACAGTCATAGCCTCCCAGCCAGGTTCCATGCAGCGTGAGCACCTGGGGGTTGCAGGAAAGCGCATATTCTTCATCCACCAGGATCGTGGTATCTCCTACCGAAGGATCATACTGAATCTCTGGGGAAGCATCCAGCCCTCCGGCCAGGATTGTGGAATATCCTTCTCCCACTCCCATCTCGCCGTCGATCGACATGCAGGGAAAAATCCGGTATCCTCCGTCGCTGTTCAGAAAACCGACGGAAAGTGCCATGACGGTTTTCTTCTCATCTTCACCGATCTGTGCCACCCTTTCCGCGATCATATCCTCCTGCGCATGCTTGTATTCCAGGAACTCCTGCGCCCTCTGTTCCTTCCCAAGGATCCGGCCCAAAAGAAGCATTTCCTCATCATATCTTTCCGGCTGATAATTATCCATCCGGATCACCGCGATCCCGGCGGGCACCAGCTGATCTTCCAATTCCGTAGCCCTGTTGGTATGTACCAGAACCGCATCCGGCTGCAGGCTGATGATCGCTTCGATATTCAGCTCTCCGGTATCCCCCATATCAGGCAATTCCTGATAATCCAACAAATACGGATTATTCTCCACCGTCGTATCGCCTGTGGCGATCACCTTATCCTGTGCCTGAAGGATCTGAATCGCCTCCGCTGTCTGCCTGTTCAGCACAATGATCCGTTCCAACGGTTTCTCCAGCTGAAACTGCGTTCCGCAGGAATCCGTAAACTCCGTTATTCCTCCTGACGCATTCCCGCCTTCCCCGGTCTCTTCCTCAGCATCCGTTTCCGCTGCTGCCGTTTCCATTTCTTCGGAAACGCTCTCCCCGGTTTCATCCGCCTGGCTCTGAACTGCCGCAGTGCTCGTCTCTGTCTTTGCAGTCTCATTCTGCGCTCCCGCGCACGCACTCAGGCTTCCTGCTGCCAGCATAAAGCTGAACAGGATAGCAATGATTCTATTTTTCATCTTCCGCCTTTCCGCCGGTTGACCTCCAACCGGCTTTCCCTCATTTTACAGTGACCGGTAATTCCGGGACAGCACGGATACGGCCGGAAAAAATGGCGGACTAAAAAAAGCCGTTTCTCTGCGAGATATCTTCCTATCCTCAGCAAAGAACGGCGACAAAAAGAAGCCCCTCTCCCGGCACGCTGCCGTGAAAGGAACATTACCGGTCACACGGCAACTGCGTGTTCACAGTGTGACATGTAACAAAAGAGCTTCCATTTGCATCCGGCCATCGCTCGTAACCGTTGCGGGAAGCCTCTGTTTTGAGGTCTCCCCGTAATGAAGGGCAGGTCTTCTGGCTTCGGCGTCCACACCCCGTCCTGCCTTCCCGGTTTCCCAGTGGCCTTTCCCGACGGAGCTCTTCCGTTACAGCGGCGGGACCGCAAGGGATTCTCACCCTTTTCCCTATTATCCCGCAGCGCCTTGCCGGCTGTCTGCGGGCACCTCTTCATCTCCCCGGGCATTTTCACCCGGAAATTACTGCTTTCATAGTAATTCAAGGCGGTTTCGATGTCAAGCTTTCCCGTTTCTACTTTTGTTCACTTTCTCCCCAAAATTTTACCATTTATATACAGTTATTTTGTCATTTTGCGGATAACCAAAAACCGCCCGGCTTTTCATCTCCGGACGGCTTTCTTCTATCAATATAACAGTTTATTTCCTCTCTCACAGATCGAATCGATCTCATCGTATTTCTCTTCTATCAGCGGCGTCACCTTCTCCGTCTGCTTTTCCACCACTTTCTTATACACAAAATAGGGAAGAATCCAGCCCAGGAAACCAGGTATCGCCAACACAATGCATAACAGGATATGGGGAGGTGATGCCGTTACCGCAAACGTGGAACCTGCCATAAATGCCGTACCCACGATTCCCAGTATCAACGCGTACATCGTTGCCGCGGAGGTTTTGGATTTCTCCAAGGTTTCAATCTCGCTGAGGCAGGCTTCATAATTTCTCTGAAGCCTTGTCAGTTCCACCCTGTTGACAAGCTTCCTGTTTCTCTTCAGCCGCAAAAGCACCTTTTTCTGCTTTCCCGGATCCGTGCTATCCAGGAATTCCTCAAAACTCTTTCCGCTTGCTTCCCAGCCAAAATTCTCATAGCCATCCAGCAGGAAAGAGGCCTTACTCCTGTCTGCCAACACTTCCTTATATTCATAACTGACGAATTCTTTTCTGTCTGATTCGCGCATCTTTACCTCCTTGTCAGAGCGTTCGGCTCCGTCCGTATCCTCAATTCCGGCCTATTCCTCTTCCGCCGCCAGCAGTGTCACCAGAAAGGTACTTCCTTCTCCCGGCCTGCTCGTCACACGGATATCCCCGTCCAGCAATTCCAGCACCCGTTTCACAAGCGCCAGGCCCAGGCCGTTTCCTTCCTTCGCATGGGAAGTATCTCCCTGGTAGAACTTATCAAAGATATGTTTCATTCCTTCTTCATCCATGCCGCAGCCCGTATCCGATATGGCCACCGTCACATATTTTCCTTCCAAAGCCTGTTTCACACAGATCTGTCCGCCCGGCTCTGTGAACTTGACCGCATTGGACAAAAGATTGTTCCATACCAGCTCCAACAGGCTTTCATCCGCTTTCACCATGCAGGAATCCTCGATCTGCGTATCCAGCTCTATGCCCTTCTCTTCCCAGGCCTCCTCAAACGAGAGGATGCATTCGCACAGCTGCCTGCATACGTCATAGGCTTCCACCTCCGGCGTGATCCTCTGGTTTTCCAGCTTATTGAGTTTGAGAATATTGCCGATCAGGGTTGACAGCCTGGACGCCGCTGATTCAATATTTTCAGCATACTCTTTTTTTCGCGCTTCCGGCAGTTCCTCTATTTTGAGCAGTTCCGCATAATTCTTGATGATCGCGATGGGCGTTTTCATTTCGTGGGATACGTTGGAGACAAAATCGGTTTTCAGCGTTTCGATGCTTCCCAATTCTTCCACCATCTTATTAAAATCCATAATCATCACATCCAGATAATCCCACTTGTTCTGCGTATGCAGTGTGGGAACATATACCGAAAAGTCTCCGCCCGCCACCTTGCTGGTCGCTTCCGCTATTTTATGCAGCGGCTCCTCATAGGTATGCTTCATTTTCTTCCTTGTGAACAGGGCCAGCCCCATCGCCACTATGCCCCAATAGAGCATGGGAACGGCCGTCTGTGCCAGTTCATTCCAGTTCATCTTATTCATGAACACGATTAACCCCGTGTGAATTCCGGACATCAGAAAGAGCACGCCAAGATAGATGATAAAAAGAGAAACCGGAAAACGGCTTTCCCTGACCTTTCCATAATAGGGGCCGGAATTCTCTTTTTTCATAGCAACCTCCATTCCGGAGCGTCAGCGAAGAGAAATCGCGAATGCGATTTCTCCGATGCCGAAAAGCTATTTGTGACGCTCCGGCCCAAATAGCCACCGAACTTGTTCGGCCGTGAACATACCCCTGATGGTTTATTTCACACCAGCACCGCCTTATAGCCAAGCCCTCTCACCGTTACAATTTTGAAGCCGTCACAGGCCGACAGCTTATCCCTCAGTTTTGTCACATATACGTCAACCGCACGCAGACTGGTATCGCTGTCCACTCCCCAGAATTCATCCATCAGCTGCGCCCTGGAAAAAGTCTTCTTCGGATAGGAAAGAAGCTTATATATAATATTAAACTCCCGGGTGGTCAGGTTCACTTCTTCTCCGTTGATCTCTGCGCTCATTGCATCCGCGTCCAGAGTCAGATTGCCCACAGTGATCCTGCGTTCCATCTCAATATTCGCTCTTCGCAGCAGCGCCCTTACGCGCAGCAGCAATTCGCCCAGTTCTATGGGCTTGACCATATAATCATCGATGCCGAGCAGGAATCCCTTCTGCTTGGACGGCAGATCATCCTTCGCGGACATGAAAAGGATCGGAATGGTCTTATTCACATTTCTGACCGTTCTGGCGAATTCAAATCCATCAATTCCCGGCATCATGATATCGGAAATAATCAGCTCATATATATTCTGATACATTTCATCATAAGCCTCACTCGCAGACAGGCATCCCTTCGCCTCAAAGCCGCTGTCATTCAGATAAGTGCAGACGATCTGATTCAATTTCACATCATCCTCCACCACAAGTATGTGAACCATACCGGTTACCTCCTTTCACTCAAAGCCGCTCTCTGTCTCCTGGCAGAGAGGATGCCCTGTATTCCAAGCCCGATTACCATGAGACACACCACCGTTCCCGTGCTCCCGTTCATCAGCTTTATGAACTGCTCTTCTCCGCTGGAAAAGGATGCAAACATCGCTATCTGAAGCGTCAGGATGGAGACGCATGCATCAATATACCCGATCCTTCTCGTGATGGAAAGCAGCGGAGATCTCCTTTTTCCCACCTTAATCACCTGGATCGTGGACATGATGATCTTGTAAAAGGTATAGGCGGCCACCGCATAGATCATAAAGCCTGGATAGTTTTTCCCGCCTTCCGAATTTTGCAGCAGGATCACCGCCCCCGACAGGACAACCGCCATAAAAAGAAACAGCGTGCTGTTTCGCCGGTATACCCGGATCTCTTTCTCCATCCGTTCTTTTGTATCATGAATCGACGCGATCTTCCTTTCCTGCATCACCACCCCCGCCCGCATCATTCCAAGCAGAAGGTAGTAAGCTGCCAGCGTGCCGAACCAGGCCGAACGGCTTGTGACCGCAATCACTCCATTGAACAGCGCAAATATGAGATTGCTCACCATGCCCGGAACCGCAAACAGAATGGTTCTCAGCCTGTAATCGGTGGTCACCCGGTTTGCATAAGGGTTGGATGCAATCGCCGGCCGGATGGTCTCCCGAATATCCCGCCTGAGATATACGATGATATAATAGCAGCTTGCCGTGAGCGTGACCGCGGCCAAGCCGTATATCGCAATACCTGCAGCATATGGGAAATACTGGAATGTCACTTCAATCAAAGACAGCGCGACGCATATGGCTGTCACAAAATAAAGAAGCAGACGATACCGCAGGCGCAGGGGCGGAAGTTTCAATCTTCTGTTTTTTGCGGTTCTGTTTTCGGAATTCATGTCCGGCCGTTCCTTTTATCCCTCATAATCTGTTCTCTTCGGACAAGCCCCCTTCCATTTCAGCAAGCTCGTTCCTCTCAGGGCAGTCCAAAGCTTCTTTTCCTGTTTCCTGGTAAGAGCATAGCATATAATAGAACAGGTTTGTTTGCTTTTTGTTTGCAAATTGTGTCCAAATTGTGAATTCGGGCTGTTTTTTACGCGCAGGAAACCTGTCCCCGTTTTTCCCGTACACGCAAATGCCCGTGCAGCCCCCTGTCCCAACAACAGGCAGGCTGCACGGGCATTTTCCTGCGAAGATTGATTCACAATTATCCTTCTTCAATGCGCATCCAACAGCTTCGCATAAATATCTCTGTCCAAATCTTTGAACACATTAAAGACCACTTTTTTCACGCTCGTCTTCCGTTCCATAAAACGTTCCACGATTCTCACCGCGATAACCGCCGCTTTCTCATTCGGAAAATGAAATTCCCCCGTGGAAATGCAGCAAAAGGCCAGGCTTTCCAATCCGTTTTCCGCAGCCAGCTCAAGGCAGGAGCGATAGCAGCTTTCCAATAACCGGCAGTCCTCTTCCGTCACCGCTCCCGTTATAATCGGTCCCACCGTATGCAGAATATACCTGCAGGGAAGATTAAAGGCAGGCGTAATCTTCGCCCGTCCGGTCTCCTCTTCATGCCCCTGCCGTTCCATCAGTTCTTCGCAGTACAGCCGCAGCTGGACGCCCGCAAAACTGTGAATGCAGTTATCGATGCAGCGATGGTTCGGAATATAACAGCCCGTCATACCGCTGTTCGCCGCATTCACGATTCCATCACATCTGAGCGCGGTGATATCTCCCTGCCACAGATACAGTCCGTCCCGCACGGGAACCAGCGAATCCAGATCTGTGATCCCCTTCCTGGCCATCTCTTCCTGCAGATACGCGTCCTGGACGCGCAGGAATTCTTCTTTGCTCCGTCCTGCAGGCCGTATATTCATCAATCCGCGCAGAAGCCGCTCCTGTTCCCTGCTTTCTTCCGGAATATCCAGCTTTCCCATTGCCGCATTTTCCTTCAACAGTTCCTCAATTAAAAACCTTCTTCGTTCCGCCTGGTTCATCTGCCCAACCTCTTTCCTTCACCGCCCGGCAGCGATTCTTCTCATGCCGCAAAGCCGCAGCGCCGCTTTTTGATTATATTGTAGCAGCGCCCCTTTTTGCTGTGAAGTACGCACAATTTTGTGCCCTGGTTACTGAAAGGATACCTTGTCAATCCTCAAAACATCTTCCATAAAATCGGAAAGGGCCTATAAAAATTTATCCGGTTATGATGCTGCGTTGGAATGAAGAATTTCCATAAACTCCTCTCCGGTTATGGTTTCTTTTTCCAGCAGATATTGGGCCAGCTTATGGAGCATATCCTCATGGGACTTCAATATTTCCGTCGCTTTTTGATGTGCCTGTCTGATCGCTTCCGCAACCATGCCATCAATCCGGGCCGCTGTTTCAGGCGCACAGGTCAGGGAAGCATCCCCTCCCAGATACTGATTCTGTACAGTTTCCAACGCCATCATATCGAATTTTTCCAAAGATCAATTCCTCAGCCACCCGGCCCCCAGTCAGCGTTGCGATCTTGTTATACAATACAGGGCGCTTTTTCATTCGCCTGCTTAAAAAGATCCCTGGCTTTCGCCGCACCTATGCCCACAAACATCTCCACAAATTCCGAACCGGAAATAAAGAAAAACGGAACATGCTCAGAAATTCATTGTAGGGCACCTCAATCACCCGGCACCGCGTAAGAGAAAGAAACAAAAGCGCATTCAGCAACAACAGTATCAGCATTGCTACTATGTAATAAAAAATCATATCCAACAGTTCTCCGGCCGTCTCCAACATGGAATGCAGATTCTTCTCTCCTTTCCATTCCTGTTCCAGGATGATCATTTTCCAGAAGAATGCTTTTGCGCTGTTCCCGTTGTGCCACCTGGTTCCCCCAGCACGGGTATCCGGCTTATGTGGCGAGGGGTTCGGCTGAATTCTTTTTCCGCAAACCTGCGAGAAAACTGTACTGTTTCTTGGCCTTGCACGCGGGTGGGCCTCCCACATGCAAGGCTTAGAAACAGCCAATTTTTAAAGTGGTTTGCGGAAAAAGAATGCTGCCGAACCCATGATTAAAAACATCATAGATGCGGCAGCACCTCATTTATTGCTTATCTCTTCTTTTTATCCGCTGTATCAGCAGTTCCTATTTTCTGACGTATTGCAGCCACAGCCCGGCCGCTCCGACCCGTTCCACTCCTTTCAGGTCAAATGCCGCAGGCGCACCCTCCGGCAGGAAATCGGCACGTTCAAAGACCGAAGCCGCCCGGACATTGCCCGCCGCGACCGGAGCGACCACCAGGCTCACTTCATCAATCAGATCCTCCTGAAGGAAAGAAGCGTTGGTGATCCCGCCGCCGGCGAGCATGAGCCGTTCGATTCCAAACTGTTCCTTCAGCTTGCGAAGCGCCAGGCCGCAGTCCAATTCCTGCTTTCCTGCAAAAATATAGGAGACACCCGCATTTCGCAGGTAGGAGAGGTAGGCCGGCTTTACCCGATCCGTCAGCACCTCAATCGCATGTGCCCTCGGCCGGCCTTTTCTCTCGATATATCCGCTGTCCCAGCCCAGGATCCCTTCCGGATCCAGGGATACAATATAATTCGACACATCCGAGGGCGCTTTGTAGTCCGTCATTCCCTCTTCCGGGCCAGGGCCGGAAAGCGCGGGCGCAAGTCCGTCCGAATATCCCTCGGCCATGGTGGTCGTTCCATAGAGGGTCGCATCACATGCATAGTACCCTCTCAGTTCTCCATATTTCTGCAGGCATTCCGCAGCCTCGGGAAGGGCCATAAAGCCGCCCTCAATTTTTCCGTCCATGGAACTCAGAATATGACATACAACAAATGGTCTGTTCATCTTTACTCCCATCTGCGCGCTTTGGCACGCGTACCAAACCGGGGAGAGTGAAAGCACATTTCTTTCGCTCTTCTCTTATTTCAGCGCGGAACCGTCTGAAAAGGCATTTCCCACCTTTTCGCCCAGCACATGGTAAGCGCTGTGAACCGGTTCAAAGGAAATCGGGCGGAATTTGCCAAGATCAATGTTCCCGTCTTCTCCCAAAACGCTCTCATCCGCACTCACGTTGACGATCTGGCCGATAACAACGCCGTCTTCATTGACCTTGACCAGCTTGCATTCCATCGCTACAGGCAGTTCGGCAATCAGGGGCGCGTCCACGAATTCGCTCCTCTCCGTATGGAATCCGGATTTCGCCAGTTTGTCAGGCTCCTTATTGGCGGATACGATTCCCACATAGTCAGAAGGAATTACATGGCTTGCATCCGCGAAGCTTACCGTAAATGCACCTCTGGCCTTGATATTGGCGGTCGTTTTATGTCCTGCGCTCAGGCACAGCATCACCATATCCGTATCATATATACCGCCCCAGGCGGCGTTCATGGCATCCGCCGTTCCGTCTTCATTATAGGTTGCGATAATCAGTACCGGCTGAGGATACAGCCAGGGCTTTGAGCCAAAATTTTTTCTCATCAGATATTACCTCCTTTTTTTACCTGTGCGGTTCCTCCGAATACCGCAGACATCTCCATATGATCCAGCGCCTCATCCATGGCACGCACCTCCTCTTCGGACAGCAGGATATCCGCTGCCTTTGCGTTCTCTTCCATACGTTCCGGTTTCCGCGTGCCTGGGATCGGCACGATCCAGGGCTTTTTGCACAACATCCATGCCAGGCTGATCTGGGAGGGCGTAGCGTTCTTTTTCTCTGCCTCTTCCTTCAAAAATTCCATCAGATTCCGGTTCTCATCAATCGCCTCCGCCGCGAACTGAGGCATGCTGGCACGATAATCATTTTTTGCGTCGAACTTCACATCCTTCCCATATTTTCCGGTCAGGAATCCATTCGCCATGGGCGAGAAAGCCACCAGGCCGATTCCCAGCTCTTCCAAAACCGGAAACAAGCTCTCATAATGTCTTGCCATCATGGAATACCGGTTCTGCACCGCTGTTACGGGGCAAACCGCATGCGCCCGGCGCAGGTATGCTTCATTCGCTTCAGAAATGCCCCAATGGGTGATCTTTCCTTCCCGGATGAGATCCGCCATGACGCCGGCCACTTCCTCCGGTTCCACATCCGGATCAGGCCGATGCTGGAAATACAGATCGATATGATCCGTTCCCAAGCGCTTCAATGAGCCTTCCACCGCTTTCCGTATGGTCTCGGGCCTGGAATCCGGAATCAGAGGATATGGGATTTTCCCGCTCTCCAGATCAAATCGCAGGCCGAATTTGGTGGCGATGACCACCTCATTCCGATACGGCGCCAGCGCCTCTCCCACCAGTCTCTCATTCACATGGGGGTCTTCAGGCGTCCCATAGACTTCTGCGGTATCAAAAAAAGTATACCCCACCTCCACCGCCTGCCGCAACAGGCTGATTGTCTCCTTTTCTTCCGTGGGTGCGCCATAGGCATGGGAAAATCCCATACACCCCAACCCCACGGCGGAGACCGTCAGATCCTTTCCCAATTTTCTTGTATTCATCCATCTCTCCTATTCCGCTGCCCTTTGACCGGCAGCTTTTTCATTCTATACAGGTTTATTTCTCACTTCATTCGGACTGTTTCAGGCTCCGGAAGGTATGGGCATACATCCCCAGGGAAACCGGCAGCATGATGACCTCCACGATCAGCTGCGTCCAGATCATGCCATAGAGCCCCACCGTCAGGTTCATAAAAATCAGAAGCGGGATATTGAGCAGTCCCTGACGGCTGAAGGTAAGCGCCGCGGACTGAACGCCCTTTCCCATGGCCTGCAGGGTATAGCTGATCAGGAAGTTCACAGAGGTCAGCGGCACTGCCAGACAGGCGATCCGAAGGAATCCCGCTCCCAACGCGCTGGTCTGTTCCTCCGGAATGAATAAGTGCAGGATCTGAGGCGCCAGCACGGCGAAGAACGCCACAAAGCAGGCGGACAGCAGCAACGCCGTTTTCCAGGAAAATACGGACACCCTGCGCATTCTCTGGTAATTGCCAGAAGCATAATTGTATCCCACCAGCGGCATGAAGCCCTGGCAAAGTCCCATGGATACGTTCAGGGGGAACTGGTCAATGCGCTTGACAATGCCGTAGGCCGCCACCGGAATATCTCCGTAGCCGGAAGCCAGACGCACCATCACCATATTGGATGCGTTGCCCAGGGTGGTCGCCAGTGCGGATGCTAGGCCCACTGAAAAAATGGGTCCTGCAAACCGGAAGGTGAAGTACTTCGGATTCAGGGAAACCGCTGTTTTCCCCCGAAGGCGTACATACTGAAAGATAAAGAAAACCACCGACGCGGCATTGGAAAGGGCCGTCGCGATAGCCGCCCCCTCCACATCCATCGAAAACCCGAAAATCAATATCGGGTCCAGCACCACATTCAGGATGCCTCCGAACATCATCCCTGCGCTTGCCTGCCTGGCATGGCCTTCGCTGCGCAGCAGATGGCCAAGCGCCAGGCTTACCATGGTCGGCACGCCGCCCAGAACCACCACCCACAACAGGTAGCTTTCCGCATAGCCGTAAGTATCCGCACTGGCTCCCAGAAAATGAAGAAGCCCATCCCTGGCCAGCCATGTAGCCAGGCCAAATACCAGCGTAACCGCCGCACCGCCCCATATGCCAAACGCGGCGACATGCTTGATGTCCCTGCGGTTATTCACTCCCAGCATCCGCGATATCAAGCTGCTTGCGCCCAACCCGAACAGATTTCCCAACGCGGTGAGCAGATTGAACCAGGGGGATACCAAGGATACAGCGGCTACCATATAAGGGTTTCCGATCTGTCCGACAAAAAAGGTATCCGCCAGATTGTAGATCATGGTTACCACCTGGCTGATGACCGTTGGGATCGCCAGGGTCGCCACGGCTCTGGGCACGGGCATCTCTTCAAACAAATATTTTTCAGACTGTTCTTCCATGATTCAAAACGCCTTCTTTCCTTCCTGCTGCAGCCTGTCCCATCTCTTTTATGTCAATCGAATCAGCCTTTCATACGAGAATATTTACCACCAGGCCGGTGATAAAGGAAAACACCATGACGAATGCGAGGTAAAGGATAAAATTCCGAAGCCCCAGAACGATCTTCAAGGCTCCCAGATTCGTGATCTTAGTGGAAGGCCCGGTAATCATAAAAGCGGCCGCACTTCCCATGCTCATGCCGTCCAGAAGCCAGGCCTGCAGAAGGGGAATGGTTCCGCCTCCGCAGGCGTACAGGGGCACGCCGATGGTCGCCGCCATCAGAACGCCCAGCGCCTCATTCCCTCCCATGAAAGCCGTCATCAAATCCTGCGGCACATAGCGCTGAAAGAGGGCTGACAGCAGGACGCCAAGGAGAAAATAGGGCCCTGTAGCCTTCACATTGCGCCCGATGTTAAAGAGCAGCCTAAGCAGCCAATTTGGGGCGGTATCCTTGTTCTTCGGTTCGTCAAATCCGTCAAAGTTAAAAAATGGCTTTCCCCTTCCCACTGCCCAGATCAAAAGTCCCGCCGCGATCCCGCACAGAAAACAGGACAGGATCCGCACCACCAGCGCAGTGCCTCCAAGCGCAGTGCTGTAGACGATCAGCTGGGGATTAAGAAGAATGGAACACATCATGAACGAAGCCAGCCACTCATCCCGAATGCCGCTTCTCGAAAAGGACGCCGCCAGGGGAATCGTCCCATACATGCACAAAGGAGAGGCGATTCCCAGCAGGCTTGCAGGGACGATTCCCAGTATGCCCAGGCGGCTTCCTCCCATGGACCGAAACACGCGGTGTATTTTCTCTTTCAGAAAAACCGACACGCAGGAACCCAACAGAATGCCGAGCGCCCAGTATCCGATGATCTGGCGCAGCTGTACGTCAAAATAATACCAGATATAAACGAATTCCCTTTGCAGTATATCAATCATCCATATTTACCATCCGATAGTTTCTGCTTCCAAGCCCGATCTCTTCTCCATGCTCCAGAACGTGCACGGCATTGCGGGATTCCATTCTCTGTATCAGGGATGCGGTATCATCCTGGGACGCATATATCATATCCACACAGGCCTGATCCAGGGCCACCGGATCCGTGGATGCCAGGATACCCATATCATGCATATCCGGTTCTGCCGGGTTGCCGTCACAGTCGCAGTCCACAGACAGGCGGTTCATCACGCTGATATACACAATATTGCCGTCCAGGGCGTCCACCACGGATTTCCCGGCCTCCGCCATGCTCTCTGTGAAAGGATCCTGCTGCCCGCCCCAGGGGCTGGTATGGCTTTCCCCTGCGGTATGAATCAGACATTTTCCTTCCTGAGAGGCCATTCCAATGGAAATATTCTTGATCGCGCCCCCAAACCCGGCCATGGCATGGCCCTTGAAATGGGAAAGCACCAGATAGCCGTCATATTCCAGGAAATGGGCTCCCACCAGATTCTCTTCCAGCTGCGTGCCGCCCTCCACGGGCAGGCTAACCGAGCCGTCCTCGTCCAGCACCACAAAATCTGCGATCTCCGTAAAGCCGTGATCCTGTGCCACCTGATAATGCATGGCCGTGCTGGCCCGGCTTCCTCCGTATGCCGTATTATTTTCCACAATGGTCCCGCCTACCTGATGTACCAGATCAGCGATCAGCGCCGGATCCAGATAATTGCTGGCCGGCGGCTCCCCGGTGGAAAGCTTCACCGCGATCCGCTCGCCGGACAGCTGTTTTCCAAGCGCGTCATAGAGGGCCGTCATGGCCTCCGGGCTGATCTCAGAGGTAAAAAGCACTTCGGGCTGCGCATCCTCATCCTGATGCTCCAGAGAAGAGAGCGCAATCTCTTCCCCTCCGTTCGTAAGGATATATCCGCCGCTTGCTGCCGCGGCCGGTTCGGACGCTTCCGTCCCCGAAACCGCATTTTCTGCAGGCATTGTATTTTCTGCCTGCATTGCATTTTCTGCAGGCATTGCATTTTCTGCCTGCACTGCATCTTCCGTCGCCGCAGCGCCCGAAGCGGATGCTTCTTCTCCTGCCATGGAGACTTCTGCCGCAGCCCTGCTTTCTTCCGCATCCGTCCTGCTTCCGCAGCCTGCTGCCAGTACGGAAAGGATGGTCAGCACGGACGCCAGCCAAATCCCATATCTTCGTTTTCTTCTCATTTTCTCCTCCCTTAATCATTATAGATTACCGGCTTAATCAGGCTCCGGTCGTGGTTCAGGAACAGCTCCATCGCCTCCGGAATCGCTTCCATTCCATGATACCGGTGGGTAATCAGCTTCTCCGGCTCCACCCGGCCGCAGGAAATCAGCTGCGCCATTCTGCTCATCAGCAGCCGTCCGCCTCCGCATCCCACGCCCTTGATGGTTTTGTCCCCATATCCGAATCCCCATACCGCAGGCTGTATCGGAATGGATGCGTTTCCGAAATAAGCGCTCAGGTTCACCAGCGTTCCTCCATTTTTCAGCATCTGCAGCCCCTTGCTTAATTCCTGTTCACTTCCTCCGCACAGAACCACATTATCCACAGGACCGCCATTTTCTTTCACAATCTGCTCAATATAATTCTCCGCATGATAGTCCACCAGATGGGTCGCTCCGTATTCTTTTGCCACATCAAAGCATACCTGCCTGGACCCGATGGCAAAAATATTGCCCGCTCCCTGAAGCACCGCAGCACGAACCGCCATCAGACCCACCTGTCCCACGCCCAATACCGCAACAGACTGTCCGAACTTCAGATTCAGCGCCTGTACGCCCTCAAAAGCGGTACACATCATATCCGGAACCATCACCGCCTGTTCCAACGTCACGCCTTCCGGAATATGCGCCAGATTCATATCCGCATCCCTGATATAATACTGTTCCACGAAGGAACCTCCCCGATCCGGATAGTCAATGCCTGCATACATATTATCCTGCCGGTTCTTGGCATGGCCGTCCTGCGCTTCCAGGCTCCTCCACACCGGCATAACCGAGCAGACGATCACACGGTCTCCAGGTTTGAAATCCCTTACCTGAGATCCTATCTGAATCACCTCTCCGCACATTTCATGCCCCACCGCTTTGCCCAGCAGATAGGGAAGAGAAGCACAGCCAGTGGCACACAGATGTGCATCGCTCGTACAGGGAGACCAGATCAGCGGCCGAATCAGCGCGCCTGTGGGGCAGATCTCTTCCGGTAGAGGACAGTTCTCACTGATGGCCAACGTATTTTTCCCGGTAATGACCACACCCTTCATCTGTTTCATTTCTTCCTCCATTCTGCGCAGCCCCTTCCCAAGCAAAGCCTGCGGATACCGCGCTGGTACAGGCTCTGCCGTTGCCGCTTGTCACGCTCCGTCTCTGCGCTGCAAACGGCTGTCTCTTTTCAATTATCTTCCTATCTTTCAAAAATTCCTGCCAGCCACTCGTCATAAACAGGGATCCAGTCCCCTCTGGCGCCGAAACCATGAGGCATGCCGTCCAGCTGCAGCCGCTCCACTTCTACGCCTGCTTCTTCCGCCGCGCTGGCATTGGCTAAAAATTGGTCATAAAAGGGATCGCGGGTTCCATAACAGTAAAAGGTGGGGGGAAGGTCTCCGCTGCGCAGCAGCTCCACGTCCGTGGTCCCCACGCTCAACCGTCCATAGAAGGAGTAAATCATCCCGCAGGCTGCGGCATCCGCAGAAATTTGATCCAGCGCATCCGGCACATATTCCGGATCCAGCGCAGTGCCGTCTGTCTGACCGTCATAATGCAGCAGCATCTCGCCGCTCAGAATCCCTCCGGCAGAAAAGCCCATCACCGCAATATCCGCTTCATCAATCCCATATTCCTGTGCATGAGAACGGACAAACCGTACCGCTCTTGCCAGATCCAGCGCGCCTTCCTGCTGGGTATAAGGGCGCAGCCGATAGTCCACGACAAAGCTTTGATATCCTCGTTCGCTCAGCGCTTCCGCTACAGGCTCGCCTTCATTTTCATCACTCCGAAACTGGAACGCACCTCCCGCACAGATGAGCACCGCTCCTTTTATCTGCGTTCCCTCCGGCACGGGATAACTGGTAATGGTAGGCCTGAAATCCGGTTCGTCAAAATATCCTCCGTTATTTACCGTATATTCCGTGGTCGCAGGCACGTTATCCGGCTCCCAAAGATACAGGATCTGCTGTTCCTGCGGCGTCACGACGGCCGTAGCCACCGTATTGCCCTCCCCGCTTTCCGGGACCGCATCCTCTTCCAGAAGTCCCAGGCCAAGAGCCCACTCGGCAAGTTCTCCTTCCCCAACCTCCTGGGAAAATAACAGGGCGTCATCCGGCATCAATGCCCCCGGCTGGAGCTGTGATATGGCTGACAGAATTCCAGCAGAATCATTCCCGCTTCCCGTAACAAAGGGGATCACCGTTTTGGCGCCAAAATCATGATCTCCCAGGAATTCCTGCACTCCATCCGGCAATCTATTATTTTGGGCCCTAAAGCCCAACAGAATGAATTCATAGGGAGCAAAGTCTTCCTCCGCTCCCCCTTCTATAGAAAACAGAGCGCCGTCCAGCGTCTCGCCAAACAACTCGGCCGCCCGTTCTACGGCCTCATCCTCTGTGGAATCATACACAATCGCGATATGGCTTCCCGTTCGCGCACCTTCCTGCCCGGCTGTATCCCCTGCACTCTGGCATGCTGCCAGAAAAATTGCAAGAACTGCGGCCAAGATACTTACAGAAATCCGTTTCATCCCTTCCGCCTCCTACAGCCCCAGGCTGTTCGCCCAGTCCGCTACCTGTTCTGCGCTTCCGGCCACGTTATTCCTGGAAATGGCAAGGCCTTCCTCACTCACCGTCGCATCAGGCTGCAGCTCAGCAATCGTGCTTTCCGTTCTGGAGAAGCCGCTTCCGCCATGCGGGCAGAACGGTATGATCGTTTTTCCTGAGAAATCATATTCTTCCAGGAAGGTATAAAGCGCCTGCGGCATATCCCCCCACCAGTTCGGATATCCAAGGAAAATGGTATCGTACTGTTCCAGATTTTCTATATGGGTGGCAAGCTCCGGCCGTGCATCCGCATCCTGTTCCTGGGCAGCCTGATCTACCAGGGCTTCGTGCTCCAACGGATACTGCTGCACCGTCTCTATCCGAAACAGGTCTGCGCCGACCGTTTCCGCTATCACATTCGCCATGTACTCCACATTGCCCACGGCTTCTCCATCTCTCACAACGATGCTGGCGCCCGCGATCGCATCCACCCCTGAAGTATCCACATCTTCCGGCATGGTGAAATAAGCGATGAGAATGTTGGAGCCGCCCGTCTGCTCGTCGGCGCTGGAATCATTCTGCGTTTCCGCTGTTTCTGCCTCTCCTGTTCCTGTCTCTTCCACAGCCGCTTCTTCTGTATTTTCTCCTTCCTTATTTGCTTCTACTGCGTTTGCTTCCTCCATATCCTCACCCGACATATCCGCTTCGGATGCTGCCGGTTCAGAGGATTCAGCTCCGCTTGTGCATGCTGCAAGCGTACACAGCAGAACGATGCCTATCAAAATAGACGCTATCCGTTTCATAGGGTATCTCTCCTTACTTTTTCGGCTCTGCAGGCCTTTTCCCGCAACTTTTTGTTCTGGCTTTATTATAGTAATTCCGCACAGGTGACAGAAGTTTCAATAAGTTTTGGAGTATATACCCAGGGCTTATTACTCTTATATGAATGGATACCGTTGTCCGGAAGGAGCCGGGCATGTACGCCATTCGGCAGATTTATTTACCTACAATCCTTTCTCTTCTTCGATTATTCGGCCAGAGCAAACGTAACATCCACATTGTGGGGCAGTTCTTCAAAAACTGACAGATCAGAAGTTACCTTGCCGATAGGAATTACCTCTACGGAAAGGGTGGGATCATCCGTCTGCGCATAAAAAACCGCCATGTTATGATATGCTTCACAGTAAGTAATGTCTCCGTTTTTAAAGGTAGTCTGAGCGCCCTTGGCACGCTGCCAACGAGAGGCTAAGGGCTGCCGCCAAAAAAAGTGCTGCTAACCGTTTCATATGAGTTATGCCTCCTTTAGACTCTTTTCCCCTCCCTATCTCCGCAAAAGCAAATGAAGTGAAAAAGAATTTTTCCGACTACACTTGCATTATAAAAACCAGCAAATTCTATGTCTAATACTTGCTTTTCATAAAATTAAATGCTTTTTAGGCATGTGTTTGTTCCCCCTCCTCCATCCCGCCCAACCACGGATAGAGATCATGAACAGCAACATCTCCATCAAAAATTCATAATTCTATGCTATCCTGCAAGGGGTGATTGATTATGAAACGTATTTTAGTTGTAGAAGATGAACCGGATATCCAGGAATTGCTGTGCGCCTATCTTAGGAGTGCCGGATATTCCCCTGTTGCTGCCGGAGACGGCACGGCTGCTTTGGCTTTGTTTCAGGAAGGCTCTTTTGATCTGATTCTGCTCGATATCATGCTTCCCGGGATGGATGGTTTTGAGATATGCAAAAGAATCCGCAGCCAATCCCAGATCCCAATTCTAATGCTCACCGCCCTGGATGCGGAGGAACATCAACTCCATGGATTGGGCCTGGACGCGGACGACTATATCACCAAGCCCTTTTCCATACCCATTCTTTTAGAAAAAATCCGGCTCATCCTGCGCAGGAGTGCGGGGTCTGAACAGGAAACCCGCCTCTGCTACCGTGATCTGATCCTTGATCCGGATACGAGAGAGGCTGTCCTATCGGATCATCCTTTGGATCTAACTGCCAAGGAATTTGAATTGTTATATACTTTTCTGTCCGCTCCCGGCCGTGTATTTACCCGCCAGATGCTTTTGGCCAAGTTGTGGGGATATGATTTTTACGGAGATGAACGCGTTGTGGACAGCCATATTAAAAATCTTCGTCATAAGCTGAACCGGGATTATATCGAAACAATAAGGGGGGTGGGATATCGTGTTGCGAAAACGCTTTCTTGAAAGCCTTACCGCCCGTATTTTCGTGCTCACCGCACTGATCCTGCTTGGATCCGGTGCCGCCACCTTTGGCCTGATCGCCTGGGCCACACCGAGCACCTATACTTCCGTAATAAATAATGGGCTTCAAAAGCAGGTGGATTCTCTCGTATCTTTGCTAAAGGAAAGCAGCCTGGAAGCAAGCGGCCCCCTCATTGATTCGTTCATCCGTTCTTCCAGGTCAGATGTTTTACTGTTGGCCCCGGACGGTACATTGGCCGAAACAGGTTCCAAACTGTCTCTTAGATCGGTACAGAAGGAAAAAGACGGGCAGGCCGCTGACTCTTCCTCTTCCTGGCTCGTTCAGGTAGAGGAGGATACCGACACACAGTCTGTTACAGCCATTACTGCCACGCAGACATACACTATATTTGCAGAGGTATCCTTCGCCGATCAGGCGGACAGCTATTCGCTCTATGTGACCCCTTATGCCGAGGAAGAAAATCTGGCGGTCCGGGCGCTGAATCAGATGGCCCCATGGATTCTGCTGGTGCTGCTTGCCTTTTCACTGTTATGCGCATTGCTCTACTCCAGGTACATCACACGTCCAATCGTCCGTATCAGCGGCATCGCACAGAACATGGCACAGCTGGACTTCAACTGGCAATGTCAGGAAACCAGACGGGATGAAATCGGCGCCTTAAGCCGCAGCCTGAATCAAATGGCGCGGCGTCTGTCCGCAGCCCTTACAGAACTTGAAGCAGCCAACCGAGCCCTGCAGAAAGAAGTGGAACGGGAACGGGAGCTTGACAGGCAGAGGATGTCTTTTTTCTCAGCAGCCTCCCACGAATTGAAAACACCGGTTACCATCCTGAAAGGCCAATTAACCGGTATGCTGGAAGGAATCGATGTATATCGGGATCGGGACAAATATCTGCTGCGTTCCCTTCAGGTTACAGGCCGGATGGAAAAGCTGATTCAGGAGATGCTGGAAATCTCCCGCATGGAAGCCGGAAAAGCCGTCATCCGCCGGGAAAGCCTGGAGTTGTCCGGCCTGATTGAACAGCAGCTTATCAAAGTTACAGAATTGCTGGAGCAGCGCAGCCAAAAACTGCGCTCTTGTCTGCTTCCGGACATCCTCGTAACGGGGGATCCTATCCTGCTGGGAAGAGTCATTGAAAACCTGCTCTCCAATGCAATCCGATACTCCCCAGAAGGCGCTTCTATCCGCGTATGGTGCGGCATGAAACAAGGCTGTCCCTGCTTTGTTGTGGACAATACCGACGTCCATATCCATGAAAACGCACTTCCCCATCTGTTTGAAGCCTTTTATCGAGAAGAGGGGTCCCGGAACCGAAACACAGGCGGCAGCGGTCTGGGACTCTATCTGGTTCGTTCGATCTTAGAACAGCATCATGCCTCCTGCAGCGTTGAAAATACCGAAAAAGGAGTCCGTGCCACCGTACGCTTTCCTTCCGCCTGATGCCGCTCTTCTTTCTTCATGAAAAACACATATTGCCTTCAAATTCCCTCCATATCCCACTGATATCCTACACATAATCTCAAACAGAAAGGATATCTCGATGATGGAAATGAACATTCAGCATGTCAGTATGATCTATCCCAACGGGAAGCAGGCGTTAAAGGAGCTATCCCTGTCTCTTCGTTCCCCCAGCCTGGTTGGCCTTCTGGGGCCCAACGGCGCCGGAAAGTCCACCTTAATGAAGCTGCTTGCGGCCGCATTGTTACCCACTTCCGGAACCATTCTCGTAAACGGTTCCCCCCTTGCCGGATCCGCCAGGCTCCTAAAAGCGCAGCTTGGCTATCTCCCTCAGGATTTTGGGCTTTTTGACGAACTTACCGTAACACAATTTCTGGACTACATGGCTGCCCTCAAAGGGTTGTCCTCACCAAAAGCCTCTGTCCGTGAAGCGATCCGGGCGGTTCATCTGGAAGAAAAAGCAAAGGCGGGTATACGCACCTTATCGGGAGGGCAGCGCCAGCGCGTGGGAATTGCTCAGGCTTTGCTTGGAAATCCGCCTTTTCTGATTTTTGACGAGCCGACGGTTGGCCTGGATCCCGAAGAGCGGATCCATTTTCGGAATCTGTTCTCCAGGACAGCACAGAACCGCCTGGTACTGCTGTCCACGCATATCATCGAAGATGTGCAGTCGGTATGCGATCAGCTTGTGGTAATCAATCACGGCCATATCCTGTTTGCCGGTTCTCCAACACAACTGATTTCCGCCGCTGCCGGACATGTTGGCATTTTCCTGGAGTCGGATGGCCGGAGGAATCAAATTTCAGAAACCGCCATGCAGGAACAGGGCGTCCATATCACAGCACGGGTAAATACGAGCCGGGGAATCCGCTGCCGGATGGTAGCAGAACAGCTTCCGGATTATGTGCAGCCGGAAGAACCCACTCTGGAGGATGCTTACCTCTACCTGATCTCCAAGGAGGTGCACGCATGAAAACGCTACGCCTATCTTCTCTGGAGTTCAAGCGTCTCCTGCAAAGCCGGACGGCCTGGCTGTTCATTCTCCTTACCCTTCTTTCCCCATTGGCAGGATTTCATCTGTATCAGCCTGCCTCCGCCGACACCATGCTCTCCATGTACCTCGCCAATCCGGCCCTGGCCGGCGGTATGGTAGGCGGACTCTTATTCGGGGTGCTCACAATATATGAACTGGGTCGGGCGGCCAGAAACCGAATGGATATCCTGATAGATGCGGCAGTCTCTCCGCTGCAGGCCGCCCGCGTGCAGCTGCTGGCACTCATTGCTGCCGCATTGCTGACTCTTGCTGCAGTACTTCTGGTATGGCTTCCTATCAGCCAACGGCTGATCGGTTCTGTTTTCAATGGAACCGACTATGTTCTGGCTTACCTGATTTTCATGGGGTTCGCTTTTCCTCTGGCCATTCTGGCAGCGGCCTGCGCATATCAGTTTACCCGGAGAGCGGATCTTTCCCTGGTGCTCTTTGCCGCCTTTTCCGCGCTGAGCCTGACTGTTTGGCCGGATAATTGGCAGCTTTGCTGGCTGAACCCCTGCGTCTGGGCACTTTCCGACGATTTTTCCAACTTCCGGATCTTCGCCTCCGTTTTCTACATGCGCCTCACCTGGCTGACTGCGCTCTCCGGTCTCTGGCTGCTGTCCTATCTGTGTATCCGCAGATATGGGCAAGGTCTCCTTCGCTCCCTGCTTCATAATGCCAGACGCATCTATCGCCCGGCCATCGCCCTGAGCCTGCTCGTCTGTTCCGGCATGGCATACATCGCACAGCCTTTTGTGGATCACAGCAACCCGGATATGCGTGTCATGACCTTTGATATGCTTCCCTCTCTGGAAGCGGTCTCCTGCCTTGACCGGACAGTGAGGGTGCGCCCAAATACCGCCGCAGGCACTGTATCCGGCACCGCAACCTACCTGTTCCAAAATTCCTCCGGACAGGCTCAGACCGTTGCATTTGGCATCAATCCCGGCTATACCGTCTCTTCTGCCAAAGCCAACGGAACGGATGTCCCTTTCTCTATCGGCGAATATCAGGAATATAACGAAGCAATGCTACAAATAAGCCTTCCTGCAGATCAAGAGATAGATCTCGTCGTAGAGTACGGCGGTTTTCCGCAAGAAAACGGAACCACCTCCACCATCCAGGGTTCTGTCGAGATCAGTGAAGAATACATCTGCCTGACCCATGCCGAACTGGCGCCTCGCCTGCTGAATGTCATGCCTGCCTCCGACTCGTTCCGGGCAACCATAGAAATCATCGTGCCAAAACACATGACCGTCATCCCTTTCGGTTCCGCACAGGCGGAAATCCTCTCAGAGCAGGAAGACGGCACAGTCATCTGGCGTTATAAAAGCACTGGAATGGGCGGAATCCTATATGCAGGCGACTACATCCGCCAGGATATAGCCGCCGGGGGCATCACCATTCAATTTTATTATGGCCGAAAGCACCAGGCGGTGATGGAAGCCGCCGGGGCAGACAAAGCCATTCAGGCGGTGGTGGATTACTGCACCGAACACTATGGTCCCCTTTCTTTCGGAACAGGCGGCATACTGAAGCTGATCCAAAGCCGTGTTGCCGGGGGCGGCTATGCCGCAAACGGAGCCAGCCTGCTGGATGAAGCGGACTTCACTGCAGTCAACCTGAATGACGGTAATAAAGGAGCTGTTCCCGGCGAGGTTATGATCCACGAACTGGTTCATCAGTGGTGGGGCCTTGCCAATATGTTCGCCCCTTCAGGCAATGCGGATCCCTGGTCAGCGGAGGGGCTTACGGTCTATACCACCTACCGTATCGTCAAAGACCTTTACGGTGAAGATTACGCACAGCAGGCTTACGTCAGGCAATGGCAGCAGGAAGTAGACGACTATTATCTGAACTTCTACGTCCGCAACCCTGCGTATCTGGATGCGCTCCCGGAAAAAATGCGGCTGGAAATCTCCAACAGCCTCACCCATGTGCGGCAGTACTGCGAAATGCCGCTGAAAATACTGAAAGCGGAAGAATTGGTAGGAGGGGAGGACGAAATGGATCAGATCCTTTCCGGTCTGTTCAATCGGGAACTGGATCCCGCTTATCCTTATCTGACCTATCAGAACTTTTTAGATGCCTGCGGGCTGAATGAGGAGGATTTGAATCTTGGGTAAAATCTATCAATACGAATGCAAACGACTGTTATGGAATCATTTTTTCTTTGGAATGGCAGCAATATTCCTTTTCTATGGATGGCAGGTTCTGCAATCGGTAACGGTTTTAGGTATATCCCATACCGCACCGTTCTCCGCCTGGAGTTTTGGCGACTATCTGAGCCGCATGATTCCCCTGCTCTGGATCGGCGCGCTATTTTTCCTGACCTTCTTCACCTCTCCGAAGGCGCGCCGTGCAGCCATCCTTACAGATGCAACGCCAGCCATCCCGCGTCGGTACAGGGCGGCCAGATGCGCCGCCGCCCTGACAGGAATCTTCCTGCTGACATTCGCCATATTGGCGGAAGCTGCCCTATTCTATGGCCTGTACTTCAAATGGTATGCCTGGGGGACGCTGGCTCTCCCTGCACTGATCACGCTTGTTCCTTCAATGCTGTTCGTTTTGGGGAGCGGCTGGTTCCTGGGACAGTTCAGGCCCTGGCTGGTCTATTGCTGGATGCCGTTTCCGTTTCTTTGCAGGTTCCTTCCCCTTCCGGACGCCCTGGGGATTTGGAACGGAAGCTTCTTCTCCGAATATCCTCTGTCCCTTGGCGCAGTGGATCCGGCCTTCCGTCTGCCTTTTTCCGTCCTCTTGCCTCAATGCTTTCTGCTGATATCCGGCGTTCTCTTGCTATTTTTTCACGCAGGAGAAAAGACCACGGAGACCGGGGCATGAACTGGGCGCCTGCCGATTGGTGTCAGCCGATTGGCGGCGCCTGCCATTCACCCCTCTTCCTGTCCCTTTGACCAGCCGCGCACCCTCTGTTTCATGCCGTCGATATCCAGCACGCCCAGGGCAAATCCCTTTCGGATCAGCTCCGCTGGCACATACTCATCATATTTTTCAAAAACCGGCACCTCTTTGGGAAAAAGGAGCTCCATCGGTTCAAATTCCTCTTCCGCCTCCTGCGCCGTAATCTGATAGAATTCCTCTTCCGTGACGGTCATGGTGAACTGCATATAATACGGCCTTGAGGAATTCAGGCCCTTAAGGCCCAGCCGCTTTTTGCAGCGGATTTTCAGGAACCGTTCCAGGGCAAGAAACGCATAGCTTCCCAGCCATGGGAACAGCGCCCACATATTTCCTCCCAGATGTACCAGCGGATGCGCCTCCATCCCGGATTTCCGGAAGCTGTCCCTCGCATCCTGCAGCCTGCATACCGCATGCCGCATCAGATAAGGGTAGTTCTTCTGTTCCTTTAAAACGCCGTACATGCGCTCCAGAATGCGCGTGTGGATATCGCCCGCCACATCGCCGAAATAAGCGGGTATGTTTCCCTTTACAAGGGTGCAGTAGACTTCCCGCTTCTTGTGATCCACTTCCTCCACCACCCAGACTCTCCCGGCGAGGGCGATCTTATCTCCCACTGGCGGCGGTTTTACGATGGTGCCCAGTTCCTCCGGGCCGGAGCGCACGGAGTACTCGATATTTTCCTGAAATACCGCATAGAATTTATAATTGTTTACGATCCGTTCCCCGGTCAGGCCCACGATCAGGCCGCCGTTTTCCGTCCGGCTGATATGGTCGATTTCCAGAAGATGGCGGAGCAGGATCCGATAGTCTTCCTGGGAAACCCTCTGAAAGCAGGACAGCGTCAGAACCCGTGAAGCCAGCTCACCCGGGCTCATTTCCCCGCAGGATGCCAGCGTGCTCATGGTCTGGTGATAAAGAAGGCTGTAGGGAAGCCTTCCTGTCCTCGGCGGCTCCACGAACCGTTCCTCAATATATAGCTGCACCAGCGCGATGCCCTGGATCAGATACCAGGGTATCATATCCGGAAGCATGGCCCGCGGCTCCGGGTGATCCTCCTGCATCACGAACCACATTTCCGACGGGTCACCGCGCCGGCCTGTTCTGCCCATCCGCTGAAGGAAGCCGGACACGGTAAACGGCGCGTCAATCTGAAACGCCCGCTCCAGCCTGCCGATATCAATTCCAAGCTCCAGCGTAGCGGTGGCGCAGACGGACATCAGCGAATCGTCGTCCTTCATCTCTTCCTCCGCGCTTTCCCTATAGGAGGCGGAAAGATTTCCATGGTGGATGAGGAACCGATCCGGCTCATGGTTCGCTTCGCAGTACTGCCGCAGACTCTGGCAAACCGCCTCGCATTCTTCGCGGGAATTGGTAAAGATCAGACATTTTTTCCCACGCGTATGTTCAAAAATATAGCCCACGCCCGGGTCAGCCGCTTTGGGCGCCCTATCCGTTGGCGCTTCCTGAATGGGAGTCTGCGGTACATCCTGTTTTCCCTCATCCGCCTGCGGGGCCGTATGAAAGAAATGCTCTATGGACAGGCGCCAAACTTCCCTGCCCCCATCCATCCTGGGGATAACAGTCGGCCGGCCGCTGCCCGCTGCGAGAAAACGCCCTGCCGCTTCAGGATTGCCGATGGTTGCGGACAGGCCGATCCTTCTGGGATTGCATTCCGCCAGTTTACAGAGCCGTTCGATCAGGCAGAACGTCTGCATGCCGCGGTCTGCCCGCAGCAGAGAATGAATCTCATCAATGACGATAAAGCGTAAGTCGGCGAACAGGGATGGGATCTCCATATGCTTGTTGATCATCAGGGATTCCAGCGATTCAGGCGTAATCTGCAGAATTCCGGCCGGCCTGCGCAGCAGTTTCCTCTTTTGTGTCTGCGGCGCGTCCCCATGCCAGCGGGTCACAGGAATTTCCGCCTCCTCACACAGCTCCTCAAGCCTCCCGAACTGGTCGTTGATGAGCGCCTTTAAGGGGGCGATATATAAAACACCCACACTGTCCGGCGGGTCTTCCTCCAGCAGAGTCAGTATGGGAAAAAACGCCGCTTCCGTCTTTCCCGATGCTGTGGAAGCGGTAAGAAGCACGTTGTCATCCGAGCCAAAAATCGCTTCCCCGGCGGCATTCTGTACGCTCCGAAGCGCTTTCCATCCGGAGCGGTAAATATAATCCTGAATGAACGGGGCATATCTGTTAAAAACATTCATATGGTAAACTCCACATACGCATTATCCGCCTGGCTGGAAACTGCCTCCGATTTCGCGTAGGCAAAATCCTCCGACTGCATCAGCTGTTCCATGTTCATATCCGGGTTCTGATACAGCAGATCCAGAACCTCAATAAAGTCCCGGATCACCTCGCGCGGCGTAATGTTCTGGTCTGCGCCGATCCGGCCATATTCCAACTCGATGAACGCTGCAAGCTCCCCGGTGCCAATTCTTAGCTCATAGCCATAAAGACCGGCATGCATGCCGGCAAGCTTCTCACACAGCACCAGCATTTCTTCCGGATTCAGTGGCTCCAGGCGGATGACGGGGGCCAGCAGATCTCTTGCTCCCGGCTTTGAAAACTTGCCCTCTGCCAGACGGGAACGAAGCGCTTCGTAGCTGTATAAGCCGCGCCGCTTATCCTCGACCGCCTGCGGCGTCGCTCCCATGATGAAGCCGAGGTACTTCGCCTTTCCCTGTAAGGTATCATTATACATGGTCAACAGCTTTTCATAATTATACTGTCTGGTGATGGCATTGGGGATTTTATAGAGATTGACCAGCTCATCGATCATGACCATCATGCCCGCATACCCCGCCATGCGGAAAAACGCTGCAAAGAGCTTCAGATACTCATACCAGTCGTCATCCGTGATGATGATATTCACCCCAAGCGCTTCTTTTGCCTCCCGCTTTATGCCATATTCCCCCCTGAACCAGCGGACGACTTTCATTTTCATCTCATCCTCTCCGTCCACATAGGCGTGATAATAGAGCGAAAGAAGCCTTGCGAATTCAAAGCCGTGAACCAGTTCGCTGACTGCGGAAGTAACTGCATAGATCCTTTGGTCCACCGCTTTGGTCAGCATAGGATTGCCCGGTTCAAGCCCGGTTTCCTGCACGGCCTGCGTCTGTACACTGTTGATCCATCGATCCAGCACCAGCGTCAGGGCGCCGCCCTCCGGCTTTGTTTTGGTGGAAAGATTGCCGATCAGCTCACGGTATGTCGCCAATCCCTGCCCTCTCGTTCCCTGCAGCCGCCGTTCCGGCGAGAGATCCGCATCAGCGACAATAAACCCCTTGTCCATGACATAATTACGGATCGTCTGGATCAGAAAACTCTTACCAGAGCCATATCTGCCCACGATAAAACGGAAAGATGCACCGCCTTCTGCGATGATATCCACATCATGCAGCAGGGCTTCGATCTCATTTTTTCTTCCCACAGTGATATAGGGAAGCCCTATCCTTGGAACCACGCCACCTTTCAAGGAATTCAATATGGTCTGCGAAATCCGTTTCGGAACTTTTTTATTGTCTTCATTCATCATTTTTCTTCTCCTGACATCTGCAGAACATCTTCCAGATAATCCTCCACCACAGTGATGACATCGCCGTCACATGCAAGGATAGTATCTCCAATCTCGTCAAAAAACGCCTCGTTGATCGTATCGGCGACAACGGCGGGCATCAGGTGGTTGGCCCTGATATATGGCTCTGCGGATTTTCCCTCAAGAAGCGCCCGAAGGATCTGACGGTGTACCGCATCCAGTCCCATAAACGTGCCGCTCATGGAATCCTGCTCCTCCCAGGGAGCCTCCCCAGCTTTTCCAACCCATTCGCTTTCCGCCTGTTCCCGTTCCGCATGTCCGGTCTCAGCCTTTTCCCCATATTCCTGCCCAGGAAGCACCGGTTCCGGCGTTTTCTGCACGCGGCCTTCCTCCGCCGCCTCTCCCATCTCTTCTTCCGTCAGCAGGCTGTCCCTTGTGAGAAGCGCCTCCTGCCGGATCTGATCCAGATTGGACAGGTTGATTTTGATTTGCGGTTTTGCGGCTTCGATCTGAGCCTGTCTGTCCTCCTCCAATATCCTTTTCACATAAGGCGCCGCCCAGGCCCCATTCGGATTCTCATGGAGGTAATGGCCGGTTTTTAAGTAGCTTCGCAGCTGCCGATCCGTTTCATGAAGGAGGGCGCGGAATTTCTCCCGGTCAAAATACAGATTGTCATACCGCATTTCCTGCCACTGGCCGCCCTGGCAGCGATACATCCTGCAGGCGTCCAGCTCATAGACGAAATCCGGATGGGGGTGTTCCTCCCAATAAACGGCATTGGCAAGCGGACGCCAGGAAAAGGATTTCCATTGTCCGAAGCACGCCGCAAAAAGATCTTTTCCCTCCTGTAAACAGCTTTCCAGCGCATAACGCCAGACCGCCGCAAATAAATGTTTTCCTCTCTCCCCGTTCTTTTTCACCACAGGCGACTGTTCCAGTTTTTTCCCCAAGAAAAAACAGAGCGCAGAAAACAATTCCTCATCCGCAGATTCTTTCGGTCCTTTCAGAACCGCAAGGGCCGCATCCTTCTGAGTCACGTCAGGATCCGCGTATTGAATTGCCAGCGCCGCAGGGACATCATGGAGTACTGCGTATTCCAGCATCCAGCGCCGCAGATTTTTTCGCATGCCCGGATCTCCAACGCCGGAGTCAAGGAAGCCGGCCTCAAATTCCCGCATCTTCTTCAGGCCATCCTCCGGCGAGGCCGTCCCGATCCCATTTAACAGTTCATAGACATAGATATAAGCGAGAGACGCGGAAATCGGGGAAAACTCCCCCTTTCTGACGCGGGTGCGCCAGGTAAAGTATCCTCTGAGCTGTTTTATGTTCAGATCGTGGTATGTGGGAAAATACCGCTTGTACACCCCATCCCATGGCGCATCATCCTCATAATCCTCCATGAACTTTCCCTGCCGGCAGAAATTCCTGCACTTCTGGGCAAAGGAACCCTCTTTATACTCGTACATGCGCATCATCCAACGAATTTTTTCCGGTATGCCGGCCCCATCCAATGCAAACTGCATGTCCGCGGCTGGCAAGGCCGTATCCTGGTATACAACCATCGATTTCACAGGCGGCGTATCCAATACGATGGTAAAGCCCTGCTCCTCAAGCGAATATACCGCACGGTCAAAAAGCCGGAAGACGACTTCCGGCTGTGTACGGCTGTCAAAGACGACGCCCACCCATTTGCTCCCTTTCATGCGGAAGGGCACCGTCAGGTAGGACGCTTGTATCTCCGAGAAAATCTGCCTGCCGCATTTGATATCACACCACTGCATCTCCTCTCCCCTGTCAGAATCCCACTGGCGCATCAGGAGAGCGACCCACTTTCCCGTATTCGGATCAGCCAGGACAGAAAAGCCGGGAAAATCCTCCCATTTATGCTGCTCTTGCATATGAAATTTCTCTTCAGCGTAGGCCGTCAGTTCCGACAGTTCCAATGGTATGCTCCTTATATGAAAAAACAGTTTCCAGAAGTTCCTATGCGATCTCTGTCCCCCATAGTATACCACGGAACTCCCCGCTTATCTATCTGAAAGAATGTTTGAAAATAAGGACTGAAAGATAACCAGTTATCGATTTAAACAGGGAAAGGGCAGGATGCCATACACCCTGCCCAAATTTCTACATATTTATTCCTGACAATTACAGCCCCAGGCCATTCACCCATTCCTGCACATCCGCTTCGTCAACGCCGGACCGGAATCTCATGCCTTCCTGCCAGTCTCCTGTTCCAGCCATCTCTGCCAGCAGCTGTCCGCTCTCTCCCAGGTCGGAGCTGGAAGACGTGCAGAACGGAATCACCGTTTTTCCGGTGAAATCGTTGGCCTCAACAAACGTATCCACCGGCCATGCGGCAATGCCCCACCAGATGGGATATCCGATGAATACCGTATCATATTCTTCCCAGTTATCCACTGTATCCGCCACCAATTCCACATCTCTCTGATCCGGATTGTCATGTTCCACCGTTACGCGGCTGTTTTCATCTGTCCAGTTCAGATCTTCATCCGTATAAGGATCTGCCGGTTCCAATTCAAACACATCCGCTCCGGTAGCGGCCGCGATTGCATTCGCCACTTCCTCCGTATTGCCGGTCGCTGAATAGTAGACTACCAACGTTTTTCCTGTCCCAGCCTCTGCCTCTGTTTCTTCCCCTGCATCGGCAGCCTCCGTTGATTCGGTTTCGGACTGCGCGCTTTCTGTTTCCTGCACACGTTCCGACTCGGTCTGAGCGGTCTCCGTTTCCGCAGCCGCCTGTGTGGAAGTCTGTGTCTGTGAACTGCCGCAGGCCACGAGGCCGGCTGCCATCACGGTTGTCAGCAACAATGCGATCCATTTTTTCATACGTTCTCCTCCTTTGTTATTCAAAGCATTCCTTGAAGATCTCCAATATCTCTTCATGTGTCATCTTTTTATAGCTGCCGGCTGAAATACCGCAGGAATCAGCGATTTCTTTCAGCTGGCTTTTATCGGTCATGCCCAGTTCCTTTAAGGATGTGGGCAGTCCAATCTCCTGAATGAACTCCGCCAGGGCGTCTATGCCGGCCAGGGCCAGTTCTTCCTCACTTTTTCCTTCTCCGGCAATCCCCCATACGTTTTGTGCAAACCGCACGAATTTCGGCAGGCCCTCTCTGTAAATATAACGGTAGTATACCGGATGCAGTACCGCGAGCCCGCAGCCGTGATTGCAGTCGGTATAAGCGCCGAGCTGATGTTCCATGTTATGGCACTGGAAGTCGCATCGCTTTCCCATTTTAATGATACGATTCTCCGCCATGGTGGAATCCCACATCAGGTTGCTCCTGGCCGTATAATCTTCCGGGTTCCGGATGGCAGCGCGCAGATTGCGGATCACGCTTCTCATCAGGGCTTCCATGATGTCGTCCGATACGTTATCCTCATTTGGTTCGCTGAAATAGGTCTCCATGATATGGCTGAGGATATCAAAGCTGCCGGATACCATCTGCCGCACCGGCACACTGTATGTGTAAACAGGATCCATCAAGGCAAAACGTGGATTCAAAGCCGGATAGTCCCTGCCGGTTTTGATCTTCTTCTCTTCATTGGTAATCACCGCGCCTCCATTGCATTCGCTTCCAGTGCCCGCCACAGTGACTACTACGCCCAGAGGAACCGGCTCCACCTCAATTACACCTGGCCTGGCCCAGAAATCTTCCCAGATATCCCCATCATATTTCGCTGCCAGGGAGACCGCTTTGCAGCAGTCCATCACGGAACCGCCTCCGGCTGCCAGAATCATATCCACTTGGTTTTCTCTGGCAAGCCGCGCCCCTTCCTGTACTTTGGCATAAGTAGGATTGGACATGATCCCGGAAAATTCCACTACCTTCTTGCCGGTGCGCTCCAGAATTCCCGTCAGCTCTTCATATACGCCGTTTCTCTTGATGGAACCGCCTCCATATGCCAGCATCACCGTGTGATACGTTCCGGTCAGGCAGGCAAGATACTCTTTTACGCACCCTTTTCCGAAATAAACCTTTGTCGCATTCTGAAAAATAAAGTTATTCATATCTCCGCTTCCTTTCTTCGCTACATCTGATCTTCCCAGAAGGACACCGCTTCTTCGAGCCACCCTTCCGCTGCTGTGCCTGTGCCCAGGCCGAATCCATGGCTAAGCCCCGGATAATGATGGAATTCCGTCGGGATTCCCGAAGCGGCCAGCGCATCGATACGTCGCTGCATGGTGCGCCAGCTTGCGATTCCGTCATTTTCTCCCACGCAGGCAAAGGTGGGAGGATCCGCTTCTGTATAATCCGAATGTCCTGTGTACTGCATGATGACTGCCCCGGGGCGCGGCAATTCGTCTCCTCCAAACGCGGCGGGCCCATAAGAACCAAGCCATGCGGCCATTCTTCCTCCTGCGGAACCTCCCCAAAGTGAATAACAGTCGGTATCCACCTCCAGTTCGTCCGCGTGTTCAAAAATAAAACTGATGGCCCGCGCCAGGTCTTCACAGGCGGTCTGTGCGCCGGGCCGATAGATCAGCGCAAAGGCGTTGTAACCCATCTTGGATAATTCCAATGCATGCGGAAAACTGTCCTGCATGGCGCCCACATAGGCAAAGCCTCCTCCCGCATTGCATACGGCGAATTTCTCTCCCGGCGTCCCTTTAAAGAAGAACAGGCCTGTATCCTCTTTTTCCGGATCCTGCGCCTTCTCTTCCTCCGTGTAGATATCATAGAACACCGTATCCCCGACTTCCGCATGGCTCTTAAAATAATTGACGATTTCCACCGTTTTTTCCGGATCGATGTTGTTATACCAGGTCAGCCGCAGATCTCCCAGCGTATCCCCGCTGTAAAATCCGGTGTCCACCGGAAAAATCAATCTGCCATATTCTCCGAAAACCGGATCCTCGATCACCTCTGAAATCCGGGTATCTGCTGTATAAACTTCTCCGGCACTCTGGCTCGTTTCCATCGGGCTCACTCCTTCCGTCCCGTCTGTTTCGCTCTCTTCTCCGGTCCTGTCTGCATTCGCAGTTTCCGTTCCGTCCGTTTCGATCTCTCCCGCTTCTGTCTGCCTGACGTTGCCGTCATCGGTTTCTCCTGCTGCCACACAGCCGCCGAACACAAGCGCCAGGCACAGGAATACTGCAATGCCGCCTGTTCTCTTCACGTTTCTCACCCGCCTTCCTCTAAGTTATCTGCATTATAAAAAAAGAGGGTGTCGCAAAATTATCAAATTAGATGATGGAGTGGCACCCTCGCTCCATCTAAGTAAAAAAACGGAAGAAACTCCTTTCTGCTTTGTGGATTTCTTCCGTTTTTTGCGCACTTTAATAAAGCAGTTCTTTTTAAACCTTTTTTATGCCGGTGCCTGCACTGGAAACAGATGTTTTCCCGTCCGATTATTCTGTATTTTAGCGTGGAGTTTATTGAGATTATATCCCATACTTAGTAAAAGGATCTCCAGTTTTACTTTGGTTTTCCCACGCAGCAGAAATCTTTGAAATTCATAATCGTTTTTCAGAACTCCGAAGGCTCCTTCCACCTGGATCGATCGATTCATCCGGTACAGTATCCCTTTCTCGCTCAGGATATTTTCATATGATTCCTGCCGTTTCTCTAAAAAGCTTTTGGAGACGTACAGCCGTTTGTTCCCTTTGGCTTTTGTACATTTCTCCTTATAAGGACAGCCCCTACAGTCTTCGCATTCGTAGACGGTTACTTCGGATTCATAGCCGCTTTTACTTGTCTGTTTTTTCACGAAGATCGCCTGCAGTTCCTTCCCGGCATGACATGTATAGGTATCTGTCCTTTCATCATAACCCATGTTCTCCCGTTTACTGATATCCTTTTTAAAACTCTTCTTTTTCCATTTCTCATACGTTTGTGGTTTGATATAGGGCTTTTGTTTCTGCTCCCTCAGATAACTGTAACCTTCTTCGCTTTCATATCCCGAATCTGCCGTTACACTGGGATAACGGAAGCCAAGTTTTTCTTCCATCCTTTTCAAGAAAGGAACTAGCGTCCAGACATCATTGCGATCCTGGAAAATGTCCGTTGCTACAATGTATTCACTATCCACCCCAATCTGTACGTTATATCCCGGTTTCAACTGGGCGTTGCGCATATGGTCATCCTTCATGTGCATGAATGTGGCATCCGGATCAGTCTTGCAGTAATTATTCCGCCCCTGAAAACTGGCGGTATGCCAGTCGTAGATTGTCTGACGTTCCAGAAAACGCCGGAACAGCTCCAGGTATTTCTGGTTGCGGCTTTTCCTCTTTCCTCTGCCATGGACAAAAACAGTATGCTGTTCTTCACAGGCCTGTTCCAAAAACCGGCAGATCTCCTGAAGATCCTGCGTCCTTGTGTCTTCGGTTACCCGGAAACTTTGTATGTATTCCTGATTCAACAGCGAAACGGCCTCCTGTATCTTCTGGAACATTTTTGCTTCCCATTTTCCTACGGTTTTTTTCCAGACGAAAGTATATTTGTTCGCGCAGGCCTCCAGCTTTGTCCCGTCAATAAAAATGGTTTCCTTCGACAGCTCGCCTGAATGTTCCAGCCGCTTTACCATTTGATAGAAGAGAGCCTCACAGGCATCTGCCAGAAATCCGGTACGGAAACGTGCGATCGTACTGTGATCAGGTGCTTTCTGCCCGGCGAGCAGCCACATAAAGTTGATATCTCGCCTGCATGCGGTTTCAATTTTTCTGGATGAATAAATATTTTGAGAGTAAGCATAGGTCAGGATCTTGAACATGGTCTTAGGGTCCACCGCCGGATTTCTGCCTTTGGCAGAGTAAGCCTGATACAGCAAGCTGTAATCCAATTCCTCCAATTCGTGGCTCAGCAGTCGGACAGAATCATCATCAGGAACCAAACCTTCCAAATTTAATGGCAAAACCAGTTGATAAGGCTCGCCGAATTCGGTATAATTTTTATGGTATTTTGGGTTAGTAGGCATATCTAATTATACCATGGATTACGGGCTCTTCGGAGTCCGTTTTCTGTTTTCAGGCATAAAAATGGAGCCATTGCTCCATAGATAATTACTCATCTATTTTGCAACGGCCCCTGTTGCTAAATCTGATGTGTAAGTATCCAGTCTAGTAAATCAGAAGATTGAATGGTGCCTGCCGCTAATTGCAGGATGACATCGGACAATTCTGTTTGCGTATACTGTAATTCGATCCCATTTAAGGCGAGGAACACCAGCATGACGTGTGCGCCGATGCGTTTGTTCCCGTCTACAAATGGGTGATCTTTCACCAGGCAAAAACAAAGACGGGCTGCTTTTTGTTGGAGAGATGGATAGGCATCTTTCCCGTCAAAAGTTTGGAAAGGAGCATTCAGTGCAGAGTCCAGCATCCCTTCATCGCGTAGGCCAGATGATCCTCCTGTCTTTGCAATGAGCTGTTCGTGCAGTAGAAGTATCTGCATTTTGGATAATCGAATCATTTGGCTAGTACCTCATAAGCTTGCCGGTTCTTTTCAATGAGACGTTTGGAAATAGCCATTATATCTTCGTCGGCAGCAAGCTGCTCCTGCTCAGCGGCGCTGAATTCCATGACCAAATATCGGGGAACGTTGTTTTTTAATATGATAACAGAGCCGTTTTCATCTACGAGGCGGGCTACTTTAGAGAAGTTCTGATTGGCGTCGGTGATAGAAACCAGGTTTTTTGTGTTGATATTCATAACGAGACCTCCTTTGCTTTTTACTTTTATTATATCCCAAAATAGGAGAAATTCAACCTATTTTCAAAAATTACAGGCAGGGACGGTCAAAATTTTTATGGCGGAGCGGCCAAGGAACGAGCGTGGTAGCAAGTGAACAAAAATAGAAAATAAATGGGGGATTCACACTTTCTGTGAAATGAAGTGAGAAAACCGTGGTAAAAGGTGATATGAACGGAACCGTATGCGTTTAAGGGCGCAGATATACATGAAAGTGAGAAAAAAAGGTAAGGGCATTTGCAATGAGACATATGAAGAAGCATAGAAATGGCTAACGGCTATAACCTAGATTCCCTATCCAACCAACTGGAAAGAACATGACGGCAGAAAGTACAGCACGATCAAGACGGTCCGGGGCGTACTACGGCCCGTTTTTCTGATGGCGGTGGATGATGATGTTCTCCGCAAAACCCCATTTGGCTTTGAACTTGCCACGGTGGTAGTCAACGATAGCGTGACCAGAGAGGCGATTATCAGAAAGCAGATGCGGCAGTTCTTGAAATTCCTCCATGACGATAATGTATACTGTAAGTATTACGAAATAGTTTATATCCTATTTCATATAGGAATACGCATCTCGGAATTTTGGGGACTGACATTGAAGGATCTGGATATGAAAAATCGAATCATAAACATTGACCACCAGCTACAATGAACTTCTGATATGCGGCTGGTTATCGAATTAACGAAAACCAATGCAGGAATCAGGAAGCTGCCCATGCCCAAAGACGTATTCCGGTATTTTCAGGTTATCATCGAGGACCGGGAAGCACCAAGGTATGAGAGAGTTGTGGACGGACACACAGGATTTCTGTTTACGGATAAAGAGGGCCTTCCGTTGGTGGAGATGCATTGGGAGCATTGGTTTAACCATATGGTAAAATGATAGGTAAAACGATACAACAACATTTACCAGGTCCAGATGCTGAATATCACCCCGCATGTCTGCCGCCACATTTACTGCAGCAAAATGGCGAAGTCGGACATAAATCCTCCAAAGACGCTCCAGTATCTGATGGGGCATAGCAATATCGGAGTAGCGCTGAACACCTATACCTATCTGGGCCTGGAGGACGCTGTGGATGAGTTAAAGCGGGTGGAAGAACTGGAGAATACCAGGAAGGAAATGGAAAAGATAAACGGAGAAGGGACAGTTTCACAGAAAATGTTCAGGGCTTTTTGAAAAATGGGCCACAAAGCACAGCTCATTTTTCATAAGCAAGTAGAGAAGCGGATTGCGAATGTACGCTTTACAAAGTGGAAGCGGATGTG
>USKC01000002.1 GCA_900555195.1 uncultured Lachnospiraceae bacterium | reverse complement strand
ACGGATTCCTTTCCCCGAGGGCCGCTTCAAAAAACGGCTGTTTCAGCCTTTCCATCCGAAGCGCACTCCCGCGTGGCGGCTGAACTCCGCCCTACGGGCGTCAAACAACGCCGCCAGGGCGCGCGTGAGCACGCTCCGGCCAAAAAGGCAGAAACAGCACGATTTTTTCACAGGCCCTCAGGGAAAGGAATCCGTCCGGCAGCAGCCCATCCCCCATGCGCAAGTCCCAGCAGGCTGAAGAGAAGGCCGCAGGAACCGGAATGCCGCAGGAAGATGCAAAGGCCGGGCAATACCTCTGCCCCGGGTAGCCCTGTGATAAGGGCTCAAAGAACGGTAGTGGTTGCCGGTGCGGCTGAACGGGAGGCATTCCATCTTTTTTTATCTGCTCCCCGGAAATAACCACGTTCTTGCCGCTGGGGCCGAAAGGTGATATACTTGCATCAGTTTTATGTTATGAAATGTGGAATCAGGGCGGAAGGATTGGCAGAAGACCGTGAAGAAAGAAAGTGTAAAGGCGGCGGTAGGCTTTTGGAAAAAGAATAATGTCTGGATACTTGGAGCCCTGATTGGAGTGACAGCATTTCTGTGTATCTATGGCGTGCATGTGCTGAATGTGACGTATACGGACTGGCTTTTAGGCGGCGGCAGCCTGACGCAGAATTATCTGGGATGGTGCTTTTACCGCAACAGCGACTGGATGTTTCCCATCGGCTTGATGGATGAGATTACTTATCCGAACAGCGTGTCCGTGATCTATACGGATTCCGTGCCTCTGCTCGCGGTCTTTTTCAAAATATTCCGGGGACTTCTTCCGGAGGATTTCCAGTATTTCGGATTGTGGGGGCTTCTGTGCTTTGGAGCACAAGGGGCATTCGGCGCGCTTTTGATCTTTCATTATGTGAAGAAAAAGGCGGAGGCGGTGGTCGGCAGCCTTCTTTTTGTGCTCACACCGGTTATGCTGGGACAGGTCAGTGTCAATATGGCGCTTGGCGCCCAGTGGCTGATTCTGCTTTCCCTGCTCTTAGGCATTCACAGGAAGGAGATGTCGGAGAAGATAAGCGCATTGTGCTGGGGATTGACCGGCTTGCTGGCAGCGGGCTCGCAACTTTATTTTATTGCGATCTGTGCGCTGGTGCTTTTGAGTTTCCTTATCTCAGACATTTTCCGCAGGATGAAATTCAGAAATGATCTGGCCGGGCTTTTGGCATATCTGACGGCATCTGTTGGCTCGGTGGCCTTGCTGGGCGGCTTTGCACATGACCATATTCCGGACAGTTCTGCGTTGGGACAGGCTGGATTTAATTTGAACGGCCTGTTCAATTCTCAGGGGTGGTCCATTGTCTTTCCGTCTTTAGAGGTATACGGAAGCAATGCGGATGAAGGGCTCGCTTTTCCGGGAACAGGAGTGCTGCTGACACTCGCAACGGGCTGCGCGGCCTGGCTGCTGCGGTTTTTGTATAAGGCGGTTGTAAAGAAGGAAAAGAACCTGTTCCATTTTTCCTGGAAAAAGAAAGAAAACGGCGTCGCGTATCTGATCCTGATCGTGCTCAGCGTTCTGGTTGCGGTATCTCCTACGGTTGCCTGGGGATCCTCTGTGGCCATGCAGGTGGACGTGCCGGACTGGCTTCTGGGGCTGTGGCGGCGCGTGGGGATGACCGGCAGATTCATCTGGCCGGTGGTCTATCTGGTGATTCTGGGAAGTGTGGTGTGGATGGAGAAAGAGATGCCGTGGGAGGCCATGGCAGCCGTACTGCTGGTGATTTTCTCTGTATATCAGGTGTATGACGGGAAATGGCAGCTCATGCAGAGACAGGTGCAGTTCAGCACGGACTATAGCTATGTGAGCCCGCTGGAAGATGGCAAGTGGGATAAATGGGCTGAGGGCTCCGAGATTGAGCATATGGTGTTCGCCTCCTATATGCTGGAGGATGTGGAGTTGATGAATGAACTTTCCGTCTATGCGGCGGAAAATGGGATGACGGTGAATGACTTTGGAAGTTCCTGCCAGACGGTCAAATTGGAAATGACGGAAAACCTGGCGAAGGAACTGGCGCAGGTAAGAGAAGATACATTGTACATATATAAGATGTCTGACAGAGATCTGTGTGTGAATCCGGAAATGGAGTATGTTGAGGTGGACGGTGTGATCGTCGGGATAGCGAAGACCTGAGAGAACAAAACGGAAATAAGAAAGGGTGGGGAGAGAAGAGGAAAGGAAGGGCTGTATGAGTCAGAATATGGATAATCGGCGAGCGGGCAGCGGTGTGGCTGAGGGGAATGGAGATATTTTGCTGCAGATATGGAGAAGGATTCCTTCCCATATCAAATGGTGCTTTTGTTCCGGATTCCTGTCCGGGCTTCTGGTGCATGCATATATGCTGACCAACAAACTGCCGAATTGGGATGATATCAACAATCTGGGCGGTTATGGAGTGGGATCGGAATTCGGAAGATGGTTCCTGAAATATGTGAATCCTTTGGATGGGGTATGGAGTGTGCCCTGGCTGGGCGGGATCTTTTCCATTGCGCTGATCAGCGTGGCAGGGTGCATGCTTCTCTCGGCGCTGGAACTGCGCAGCACCACTTCCGCCATTCTGGTGCCCCTTATGATGATGTCCTTTCCCAGCATGTGCAGCCTTTTTACTTTTATGTTCACGGCGGACTGCTATGCGGTCGGCATCCTTTTCGCCTGTACGGCGGCCTGGCTGATCCGGAAATACCGGTTCGGATTTATCCCGGGCATCGTGCTGCTGGTGCTCAGTATGGGAATTTATCAGGCCTATCTGTGCCTGGCTCTGGGCATCCTGGTCTGCGGCCTGTTCTTCGATCTGCTGAAAGAGAAGAATGAAAAACGGATTTTTGTGAAAGGACTTTGGATTTTTCTGATTCTGGTCATTTCAGCGGTTATATACATGGCGCTGGCCAGGCTGATCTATCCGGATCTGGGAAGCCAGAACGGGCTGGATCAGATGGGACGGATCGAGCTTTCCCGGCTGCCCCGCCTGATTCTGCGCGCATATAAGTGGGTGGCTGAATATTTTATCCTGAAGCCCTGGTCTTATGTGACCGGATTTGCATGGTTCCTGAATGTGCTTTCCGCTCTGGCGGCAGCAGGCTTTGTGATCTTCTCCTTTTTCCGGGGAAAATTCTGGAAAAAGCCGGTTGCTGCTGTGCTCTTTGTGTTCCTTGCCGCAGCGATTCCGCTGGCTATGGGCTCCATCATCATCATGGCGCCGGATGCCAGTGTCAGCCTGCTGATGCTCTACCAGTTCCATCTGCTGTATGTATTCGTGATCGCCATGCTGGAAAAAACGCAGCTTAGCGGTTCGGAGAAGAAACAGAAGATGGTAAGGCTGATCGGTCCGGCAGTTGTCGTGCTCATTCTCCTGGTGGGATATCAGAACTTTGTGGTGACAAACGAGGCATATTTCCGCATGGATGTGGCTTATGAGCGTGCATATGCCTATTATAACCGGATCATGGCGAGAATTGAGGCGACGGAAGGGTATCAGACCGGAGACGCAATCGCCCTGATCGGAGAGTATGGATTGAGCAAGACGCCGGATCTGCTGGGCTCCTATTCCCTGGATGGGGAGCGTTATGAGGATCTGTCCGGCGTGGCGAAGGAAACAGGGCTTCTGACCAGCGGCGTGCGCCATAACTTCATGAAAACCTATATCGGTGTTGAGATGCCGGATGTGAGCGCGGAAACAGAGGCGGCCATCCGTGCTTCGGAGGAGTATCAGAATATGCCGAGTTATCCCGCGGAGGGCTGCGTGAAGCAGATAGAAGGCGTCTGGGTGGTGAAAACCTGCGAAGAGACGCTGGAATAGTTCAAAATTGTCCAAACTGCTGTGAGACGTCCGGGTGAAAAGGGGCGGCGGGAAGATGCAGATTTGCCAGACTTGCCGGAACTATGATAAAATAATATGATTTACCGGATACATGCCTCCAGGGAATGAACAATCCGGTTTGAAGGGAAAAGACGCATGAGGGATAGAATCTATGTCTGCCATACCTTTTACCATGTATATATTGCCTGCCTGAAGGAATTGAACCTGCCTGCACCAGAGGAGCAGGGCGGATCTGGTGCTCAGCACCATGTCCTGTAAGTTCGGGAACCTGCAGGAGAGGCTGAAGCGCTCCGGGCTGTACGGGAACGTATATCTTTTTGAGGAAAAGGAAGAGCATTTCTTTCCTGAACTTGCCAAATATCATCGGGATCGTGGGAATATTCTGATCAATATGGCAGCGCGGATGATCTTCTGCAAGAAGCTGGGAGCGGCCCAGGAGCCGTATGTGCCGGTGGACTTCAAGGGATATGGGGATATCTATGTGTTCTGCGATTCGGATCCGATCGGATACTATCTGAGTTGGAAGAAGATCCGTTATCATGCGGTGGAGGATGGACTGGACTGCATTCGGTATTATGACACGGCCCGCTATGACAACCGGGGGCATTTCAGGCTGAAGGCGCTGTTAGCCTCCTGGAACCTGATCTTCATTCAGAATGGATGGGGAAAATATTGCATAGATATGGAAGTAAACGATATCTCCGTCCTGGAATATCCGTGTCCCAAATATGTGGAATGTCCGCGGAAGAAACTGACGGAGAGGCTGACGGAGGCGGACAGGGACTGCCTGCTCGGGATTTTCCTGGAGAATAAAGAGGAGTTGGTCTGGCAGCTGACACAGGGCCGGAACCATGAGAAAAAGATTCTGATACTGACGGAACCGCTGTGCGATTTAAAGACGAGGGAGCGGATTTTCCGGGATATCATTGCGGAATATGGAAAAGGGGCGCAGGTGATTTTAAAACCGCATCCCAGGGACATACTGGATTATAAGGCGCTTTTTTCAGACTGCATTGTCCTGGCTGGGGATTTCCCCATGGAGATGATGAACTTCCTGCCGGAGATTCAGGTGGAGAAGGTGATTTCCGTGTTTACGGTGACGGATGCCATCGGCTTTGCAAAGCAGAAGGTATATCTTGGAGAAGACTTCATGGATCGCTATGAGGCGCCGGAAGTCCACCGGCAGAATGAAATGATTGGATGAGAAAGCCTGCGGGCATGGAGGAATGAGATGCAAAAGATTTTGAAAAAGATGAATGTGCTGCTGGATGGAAAGCAGAAGGCAAAGATGGGAGGGATCATCGTCCTGATGTTCATCGGTGCATTGCTGGAAGCGTGCAGCATCGGGCTGATCATTCCTTTGATTGAGATGCTGCTGGATCCGGAAATGGTGACGGGGGATAACTATCTGGGAAACGCCTACCGGGCGCTCGGGATGAAAAGCACCTCCCAGTTCACGATTTTGGTGCTGGTGGGCATCATTCTGGCCTTTGTCCTGAAGAACGCCTTCCTGTATGTGCAGAACGTGGTGCAGCTGCGGTTCGTATATACGAATCAGTTTGCCACATCCAGGAGGATGATGATTAATTTCATGCAGCGGCCTTATGAATATTATCTGAATGCGGATACCTCCGTGATTCAGAGAAGCATCACTTCTGATGTGAATAACATGTACGGCCTGATCCTTGCCTGTCTGCAGCTTACCAGCGAGGTCATCATGTTCGTGATCCTGGTGATCGTGCTGATGAGCCAGGATCCGTTCATGATCCTGACCATCGCTGTGCTTCTGGTGGCGGTTCTGCTCATCATCAAGAACGTGCTCAAGCCCATCATGAAAAAAGCCGGGGAAGAGAACCAGGATTATTACAGCGGATTATATAAGTGGATCGACCAGTCCGTGATGGGAATCAAAGAGATCAAGATCGCCAATCGGGAGAGTTATTTTATCAATGAATATGCCAAATGCGGAGCCGGTTATGTGGGCGCCGTGCAGAAATACAATATTTATAATGCCACTCCCCGGCTTTTGATCGAGACGGTCTGTATCGCCGGCCTGGTGCTCTATCTCATCTTCCAGATCATGGCAGGAAAGGATATGACGCAGATGGTCACTCAGATCGGCGTGTTTGCCGTGGCAGCCATGCGCCTGCTGCCCAGCGCTAACCGCATTAACAACTATCTGACGTCTATTTCGTATTTTGAGCCTTTCTTCATGGGAGTGAGCGACAACCTGCAGGAAGAGATCCATGACGGAAGCGTGAACTATGATGCATCGGCCTATCTGCATAAAAAAGAAGTAAAGAAGCTGGAAGTAAAGGATAAGATTGAGCTGAAGGATATCGTTTATCACTATCCCAACAGCGATGTCCTGATCTTCAATCATGCGGACATGACAATCCCCATCGGGGCCTCCGTGGGGGTGGTGGGAACCTCCGGCGCCGGTAAAACCACCATCATCGATATTTTGCTGGGATTGCTCAGCATTCAGGAAGGGCAGATCCTGGCGGACGGGGTTGAGGTGCGGGAACACTACGAAGAATGGCTGAAGAATATCGGCTATATTCCACAGACGATCTTCATGATCGATGCATCCATCCGCAAGAATGTGGCATTTGGAATTCCGGATGATGAAATAGATGACGAGAAAGTATGGCAGGCGCTGAAGGAAGCGCAGCTGGATGAGTTCGTCCGCAGCCTGCCGGAAGGGCTGGATACCAGCATCGGGGAACGGGGCATCCGCATCTCAGGGGGGCAGCGGCAGCGCATCGGAATTGCCAGAGCGCTGTTTGAGGACCCGGAAGTTTTGGTGCTGGATGAAGCTACCTCCGCGCTGGATAATGAGACGGAGGCGGCCATCATGGATTCCATCAATCATCTGCACGGGCGCAAGACGCTGATTATCATTGCGCACCGCCTGCAGACCATAGAGAAATGCGATATGGTCTACCGCGTGGAGAACGGGCAGATAGCAAGGGAAAGGTAGGAAGACGGGCTTTGCAGGCAAAGAGACAGACGAATTTTGAACTGCTGCGCATCCTGGCGATGCTGATGGTCATAACGATGCATTTTCTTTCCCATACGGGGGCGCTGCCGGAAGCAGGAGTGGGGCGGTTCCCGCAGGAGAGGGAGATTTTCGGCGTTCTGGTGGAATCATTCTGTATCGTGGCTGTGAACGTCTATGTGCTGATCAGCGGCTATTTCCTTTCTGAGAAGCAGTTTTCATTCCGCAGACTTTTAAGGCTGCTGCTTCAGGTGCTGTTCTATACATTGTTCATTCCGGCAGTGCTGGCGATGTTGGGCGTGCTTTCCTGGTGGGAGGTTTTGAATATCTATCACATCTGGGACTGCCTGTTCCCGGTGGAATCCGGACATTATTGGTTTGTCACCGCGTATGTGGTGATGGTCTTGTTTACGCCGCTTCTGAACGCGGCGATCCGGACGCTTAGCCGCAGACAGCTGAAGGCGTGCATCGTCTGCCTTCTGGTGTTCTTCTGCCTGGGAAAGAGCGTGAGCATTTTTCTGTTCGCTTCGGACCGGTACGGCTATGATTTCGGCTGGTTCATCTGTCTGTATTTGATTGCTGCCTATCTGAGAAAATATGGAAGTGCCTTCTTCATTACGAAAAAGAGGGGCGCTGCGGTTTATGTGGCCTCCTGCGTCCTTACGGCGGCCCTGACGCTCGGAAGCCTTTTTGTCTGTGCCGGGACGGGAATGCTGGAGTATTATTCCTCCGTTCCTTTCCATTATAATTTTATCCTGAGCCTGACGGGGGCTCTGGGGCTCTTTACCTGCTTTGCCAGACTGCGCATTCCTTCGGAGAGGCTGTCTGGCCTGATCTGCAGGATATCTCCAGCTATGCTGGGGGTCTATCTGCTGCATGAGCATGTGGATATCAGCGGCAGGTGGGCGATGTGGATCATACGCGACGTATCGGAGCATTTGGGCGGCTATTTGATTCAGATGACGGAGAGCGTACTTTTGGTATTCCTCGTGGGCGTCTGTGTGGATCTGCTGCGGGGCAGGCTGTTTGCGCTGGCAGGGCGGGCGCTTGCCAGGACAGGATTTGGAAGACGGTGCGGCAGGCTGCTTGATGGGCTGGATGAGATGATGAAAGGGCAGCCCTGAATGAAAGGAGGGCATATGAAGGACGATAGGGGATGGATAAAACATGCGGCGGGCAGGGCGCAGCGCTTCCTGTTTCCCTGCATTCTCTTTATATACCCGCTGCTTGCGGCAAACCAGGGGATAGATATTTCCGATCCCATGTACAGCCTGACCAATTTTCGCTTTTTCCCGGAACTGGAAGGAACCTGGGCGCTGGCCACCTATCTGGCCAATGCGGTGGGATTTTTGCTGATGAAGCTTCCCTTCGGTGGAACGCTTCTTGGGATCAATATCTATACCCGGCTGCTGATCAGCGCCATGGCTCTCTTGGCATATTTTTTCCTGAAGGGGAAAATGCCGGCCTGGATCGTTTTTGTGGGAGAGATGATCGCCATCAGTTACTGCTGGTGCCCCACCACGATCCTGTATAATTACCTGACCTATTTCTTTTTCCTGGCCGGCTGCATCCTGCTCTACCGGGGATTGATATGGGGACGCAGAAACCTGCTGATCTGGGCCGGCGTCTGCCTGGGGCTGAACGTGATGGTGCGCACGCCGAATATCCTGGAAGCGCTGCTTATCCTGGCGGTATTCTACTACGGCAGGATGAACGGGGAGGAATGGGCGAAGATCTGGAAGAACGTGGGCTGGTGCGTCCTGGGATTTGCCATCGGCTTTCTTGGCATCTTCTGCCTCATCTGCATCCAATACGGCCCGGGAGCCTATTTCGGCATGTTCACAAGCCTTTCCGGCTATTCCGCAACGGATGACAGTTATTCGCCGCTTTCCATGATTACTTCCGTCCTCGGCGCGTATGGAAAGACACTGCCCTGGATCATGGTCATCCTGGTCTGTACGCTGGCCGGCTGGCTCGTGTTCCGTGCCCTCCCGAAACGGCTGATCTGGCCTGCCCGGGTTGGATATGGCCTTTGTGTTCTGATTCTTGTGCGCCTGTTCTGGGGAAGAGGCGTGTTCACGTTTACTTATTATAATTACCGAAGCATCTACGAGTGGGGAATGTTCTTGCTGTATCTGGCCCTGCTTTCCTGCATCCTGGTGATGGGAAATGCGCGGTACTTTAAGCGGGATCGGTTGCTTGCGCTGATCGTGCTGCTTTCCATGATTGTAACGCCCATCGGAAGCAACAATGATACCATGCCGAATCTGAATAATCTGTTTCTGGCTGCCCCTTTCGCGATCTGGGGCATATGGCGGGCACTGGCCCCGCGGATTGGAAGGGCATCTGCCTTTCCTGCCGCAGCCATGACGGTCATGGTTGTGGGAATGGCTTTCATTCAGGGCGTTGGCTTTCATGTCTCTTTTGCCTTCGGAGATGGAATTTATGGAGAAAAAAGGGATGCAAAAGTGGAAAACAGTGCTATACTGAAAGGCATGAAGACGCGGGGGGACAACGCCGAAAATCTGACGGGACTGCTCGGATACATGGAGGGCAAGTCCAAAGAGGCGCTGGTGACCTTCGGCAATGCTCCGGGACTGAATTATCTGCTGGATATGCCGCCGGGAATCTCCCATGCCTGGCCTGACCTGGACACCTATCCGGCAGAGCAGATGAGGGAGGAACTGACCGCTTTGATGGAATCTGACCAGCCGCTTCCGGCAGTAATACTCTATAAGGAGAACGGGCAGATGCCTGAAAAGGGGGAGAAGTGGAGAATTCTGCAGGAATACCTAACTGCCGGTGAATATGCGCTGCTGTATGAAAATGATGGATTTATCGTATATGGAACTGCCGGTGCCGCGGAATGAGGCGTAAATGTTTGAGAAAAGAGGCGATAGGATGATACGTTTTAATGTACCTCCCTACACGGGGAAAGAAATGGAATATATCAGGCAGGCGGTGGAAAACCAGAAGATCTGCGGGGATGGGGAATTCACCAGAAAATGCAGCGAATGGATTGAGAGCAAAACGGGCACGGCAAAGTGTCTGCTCACCACTTCCTGTACCCATGCGACGGAATTGGCCGCACTGCTTTCCAAAGTCGGGCCGGGGGATGAGGTGATCATGCCTTCCTATACCTTTGTTTCCACAGCGGACGCCTTCGTTTTGCGCGGGGCGGTTCCTGTGTTCGTGGATATCCGGCCGGATACCATGAATATCGATGAGACGCTGATTGAAGATGCGATCACGGAGCGGACGAAAGCCATTGTGCCTGTCCATTATGCGGGAGTGGGCTGTGAGATGGATGAGATCTGCCGGATTGCGGCAAAACATTCGCTTCTGGTGATTGAGGACGCCGCCCAGGGCATCATGGCGACGTATAAGGGAAAGGCGCTGGGCGCCATCGGGGATTTTGGCTGCTACAGCTTCCACGAGACGAAGAACTTCAGCTGCGGTGAGGGCGGCGCGCTCCTGATCGCCCATGAGAAGGATATTGAGGATGCGGAGATCTTCCGTGAGAAGGGAACGGATCGGAGCAAATTCTATCGCGGCCAGGTGGATAAATACCGCTGGCAGAACTATGGTTCCAGCTATCTGCCCAGCGAACTGAATGCCGCATATCTCTATGCCCAGCTGGAACTGGCGGATGAGATCACGGCGGCCAGGCTGGCCATATGGAACCAATATTATGAGCGGCTGGCCCCGCTTGAAAAGGCCGGAAAGATCACGCTGCCCTATGTGCCGGAGCATTGCGTGCACAATGGGCATATGTTCTATATTAAAACCGCTGACCTGGCAGAACGGACTGAACTGATCGATTATCTTAAGGAAAAAGGGATCATGGCGGTCTTCCATTATGTACCCCTTCATTCCGCGCCCGCGGGGCTGAAGTTCGGCAGATTCAGCGGAGAGGACCGCTATACCACCCGGGAGAGTGAACGGCTGCTGCGCCTGCCCCTCTATTATGGACTGAAGGCGGAAGAAGTGGACTATATTGCGGATCAGGTGCTGCAATTCTATGGGTGCTGATGATGAAAGCAGGGACGATATTCAGAAAATATGAAAACTGGATATTGCCGCTTCTCTGCCTGCTGGTGCTGTTCGCAGCGCTGGGCCTGCGGTTTGACTATTATTATGACTTGAACGATGATGTCCTGATTAAGGATATTCTGTCGGGCGTCTATACGGGGGAACCGGAGCTGTGGAGCGTACAGCTTCTTTGGCCCCTGGGAGCGCTGCTGGGCGGGCTTTACCGGCTTTTCCCGGGAACCTGTGTGTTCGGGTTCTTCCTCTGGCTCTGTCAGGCGGGAAGCCTGTACCTGATTCTGTGCTGCAGCCTGTCCTATGTGAAGACAACGGCGGGAAAGGCGCTGTTGTGCGCGGCGGAAACCCTGGCGATGGGGGTGCTGCTGCTTTATCACTTGGTGTTCGTGCAGTATACGGTGACAGCGGCCCTGCTGATGGCGGCGGCGGTCAGCCTGTTCGTCACCCGCGCCCGCGCGCTGCGAGGCCGCAGAGCTTCCGCCTTTCTGATTGGAAATCTGCCTTCTGTACTGCTCGCTGTCCTCGCCTGGCTGCTGCGCAGCGAAATGATGCTGCTTCTGCTTCCTCTTGCCGGTTTGGCCGGGCTGTGGGTCTGGTCGGAGGAACGGCCTGTGCTGACGAAGCGGAACGGGATCGCCTATCTTGGCCTGTTCGGCCTGATTCTGGCGGGCATGCTGGCCGGAGGGGCGGTGGACAGGCTCGCCTGCGGGAGCGCGGAGTGGGAGCAGTTTGGCAGGATATTCGATGCAAGAACACAGATCTATGATTTCAAGAGCGCGGACCTTCGATCCTATGCTTCCAATCAGGCGTTTTATGATGCGCTCGGTCTGTCGGAGGCGCAGTGCGCACTGCTGGAAAATTATAATTTCGGGGCGGATGATGCGATCGATGCGGATGTTCTGGAATCCGTGGCAGAATACGGACTGCAGACGGAAGGATATTTTGCACACAGCCTGTCAGAGGGATTGTGGCTGTATCGGGAACGGCTCATGAACAATGCCGCGCTGGGATTTCAGGAGATGCCCTATCTGTTTCTGGAAGCTGCGTTCGTTGTTTTTCTGCTGTTGCTTTCCGTGCTGAAGAGGGGAAGCGGGCTGATCTGGAAGCTGGCCTCCCTTGCCGCGGTCCGCAGCATATTATGGATGTATCTGATCCTCAGGGAACGGGTGCCGGATCGCATCAGCCATCCGCTGTATTTCCTGGAGATCCTGCTTTTGTTCGGCCTGCTTCTGAACGCGTTGGAGACGTCCGGACAGGAGACATCAGTGAAAGAACCGGCCGGAAAAGCGACGTCCGGGCAGGCGGCCCGGCAGAAGGCGTCAGGTCTGGCTGGCGGAGGATGGATGCTGCGCCGGCGCGGGCAGTTGTCCGCCGTCTGTCTGTCTTTCTTCTTTATCGTCTGCCTCTGTCTTCTGCCGCAGGCATGGACGAAGACAGTTCAGGAATATGACCGAAGGGAATCGGTCAACCAGGTGGATCGGAAGGCCAGGGCATATTATGGGGAACATCCGCAGAACCTGTATCTGGCGGATGTGCAGTCTACAGTGGAATATTCCCAGAAGCTGTTTGAACCCGCTCGTGGGCTTGGCAACTATGACCTGCTGGGCGGGTGGGCATGCAAGAGCCCGCTGATGGAAAAAAAGCTTGCCGCCTTCGGCTATACGTCCATGGGACAGGCCGTGGCGGAGGGAGAGAATGTGCGTTTTGTGGGCGAGGCGGAAGCTTCCTGGGAGTGGCTGATACAGCTGCTGGAGGAAGAGGGCATCCAGGCAGAGCTCGTAAAGGAAGAGGAGATCTTCGCGGAAGGAAGAAGCCTGTGTATCTGGAAGCTGGAACGGACGGATGCGTAAAAGTGCCGAAAAGGCTGGAAAAACACATGTATCAAAAATAGGGAGAATACGGCATGATGCAGGATAAGGGATGGATCCGGCTGGGGCAGATCTATCTGCGGCCCATCACGGAGGCGGATACGGACAACATCATCGGATGGAGAAATTCGGAGCGGGTGCGCCGCAACTTTATCTACCAGGAAGATTTCACCAGACAGGGGCATCAAAACTGGCTGAAAACAAAGGTCGCAACGGGAGAAGCGATCCAGTTCATCCTGTGTGAGACGCAGGATGACAGGCCGGTTGGAAGCGTTTATTTTCGGGATATAGATGAGAAAAACCGCAAGGCGGAGTATGGGATTTTCATCGGCGAAGCGGATGCGGCAGGAAAGGGATACGGTACCCTGGCAGCCAAGGGGGCTGTGGCCTATGCGAGGGATGTGCTGAAGCTTCACAAGCTTTTGCTGCGGGTGTTTGCTGACAATACGGCGGCCATCCGAAGCTATGAGAAGGCGGGCTTCATACGCGAAGCGCATCTGAAGGATGAAATCCGACAGGAAGACGGGACGTACCGGGATCTGCTTTTGATGGCGGTCCTGTTTGAAGAGAACCGGTGACGGCCTGTGATGAGCCGTAACCGTTCAGGCCTGTCTGAAGTGCTGCAAGGACGCTTATGTATGGAGGTAAGGATGAAGGAAAGGATCAGTATCGTGATTCCCTGTTATCGTTCAGAGGGGATGATCGAAGGCGTGGTGGAAGAGATCGAGAAGGAGATGGAGAAGCTCAGGGAGCGGTATTCCTATGAGATCATATTGGTGAATGATTGCTCTCCGGATCACACATTTGAGGTGATCCGGAAGCTTTGTGACCAAAAGAAGTATATCATAGGAGTGAATCTGGCCCGGAATTTCGGACAGCACGCCGCGCTGATGGCGGGCTTCCATCAGGTGAAGGGACAGATCCTGGTCTGCATGGATGATGACGGGCAGACTCCCGCATCGTCCATTGGAGATCTTGTGAAGGGACTGGAGGAAGGCAGCGATGTGGTCTATGCGAAATATGAGCACAAGCATCACAACGCGTTCCGGAACTTCGGAAGCCGGATCAACGACTGGATGCTCTGCTTCATGCTCGGCAAGCCGAAGCATCTGTACATTTCCAGCTTCTTTGCTTGCAAACGCTTCATCGTGGATGAGATGCTCAGATATCAGAACGCCTATCCCTATGTGATCGGCCTGGTGCTGCGTGCCACGCGCAACATCAAAAATGTGACGGTGGAGCACAGGGATAGGAAGGCCGGGGAATCCGGATATACGTTCGGCAAGCTGGTGGGGCTGTGGTTCAACGGGTTTACCGCGTTTAGCGAAAAGCCTTTGCGGATCGCAACAATGATCGGGATCTTCTGTGCCATCCTGGGATTTTTGTATGGGCTGTATACGGTGATTAAGAAGCTGGTCAATCCTTTGGTTCCCATCGGATTCAGCTCCCTGATGTCTGCGATCATGTTCATCGGCGGCATGCTGATGCTGATGCTGGGACTGATCGGGGAATATATCGGAAGGATGTACATCTGTATGAACAATGCGCCGCAGTATGTGGTACGGGAAATCGTGAATGAAAAGACGGAAGAGGAGGAAGAGGATGATGCATGAGGCAGCCGGGCGTACGGGTGCGCAGCTGTATAAAAAGGCGCTTTCCCTGATCATCGCATTTGCGGGCGTCCTGGCCCTGCCGTCGGCCCTGCTTTTGGAAGGAAAGGGGCTTGGGTATTCCAACGGCTTTCTTCCTGTCTGCCTGCTGCTTCTTGCCCTGCCTGCAATCCATGCGGCTTTGTGGAAGGAGGGGGCGCTGCGCCAAGCGGGGCTGCCCGCCTTTCTTTTGGGGCTGGGGTTTGCCCTGGCCACTTCGGTGGGAAGCCGCCTGGAGGCGGAAGGATATCTGCTGCTGACGGATTGGACCCTCTGGCTGTGCCTGCTTCCTCTGGCCCTGTTTTTCGGTTCTCTCGTTCTTTGGCTCTGGGAGAAGATGGAACGGTTGGGCGGCGTGAAGGAAAGCGACCCGAAGATCTGGACAAGGTGGGAGCAGCTTTCCATTCCCACCAGGCGGCTTCTCATATTTCTCGCGCTGCTGGCGGCCTGGGGTGTGGTGCTCCTGGCTGTCTATCCGGGCTTTTTCGTGTATGATGCGCAGGACGAGTTCAATCAGGTTGCGCAAAGGCAGTTCACCACCCACCATCCCCTGCTGCATGTGCTGCTGCTGGGAGGGATTGTCAGCGCCGGGAGGAAAGTGTTTGGCGACTATAACGCCGGAATCGCCTGTTATATGTTGTTTCAGATGCTGGTAATGGCCGGCTGCTTTGTCTATGTGTCCGATTTCTTGCGCAGGAAGTGCGCTCCCCGCTGGCTGCGGGCGGCGAGCACGGTCTATTATGTCCTGTTTCCCGTCATCCAGATGTATGTGCTTTGTTCCGCGAAGGATACCCTGTATTCAGCGGCCATGCTGATGGCGGCGACGCTGCTGGCAGATGCTGCCTCGTCCTCTGCCTGGACGAGAGGAAAGAGCATCCTGTTTGTGGCTTCCCTGTGCCTGATGGCCTTAATGCGGCATAACGGTCTCTATATCCTGCTGATCCTGATTCCCGTGCTGGCCATTTGGGCGGGAAGAGGAAAGCGGCTGCGGATGGCACTACTGTGCGCTGCGGCGCTGATTCTCGCCCTTGGGGTGAATGGAGGGCTGAAGCTGCTTCTGCATGCCCAGGACAATGAGAATCAGGAACTTCTGACGGTTCCCATCCAGCAGCTCGCCCGTACCTATGCGCAGAATCCGGAGTGCTTCACGCAGGAAGAGAAGGAGGAATTGCTCGTTTTCCTTCCGGAGGAAGCGCTGGCAAGTTATACGCCGAAGCTGTCGGATAATGTGAAAATTTATTTTAATAACGGCGCATATGAAGAGGTGCCGGAGCGGTTCTGGAGGCTCTGGGCATCTGTGGGCAAAAAAGCGCCCGGCTCTTACCTGAATGCCTGGCTTCTTACCTCATACGGTTTCTGGTATCCACCCGCCCTCATTGATGTATATCAGGGGAATACGGTATTCACCTTTACATATGAGGATAGTTCCTATTTTGGCTATGAGACGGAACTGCCCGGGGAACGCAGGAGCTTTCTTCCGTGGCTTGACGAGTATTTCCGGCAGCTGAGCCTGGAAATTTCCTGGCAGAGGATCCCGGTCCTTTCCATGCTGTTTTCTCCCGGAGCGCTGTTCTGGATGTATGCGTTCGGCCTGGGATTTGCGGCTGCGGGAAAGAGGTATCGCATGCTGGCCGCTTTCCTGCCGGCCGTATTGAACTGGCTGACCGTACTGCTGGGGCCCACTTATCTGGTGCGCTATGTGCTCATCTGGTGGTTTGCCCTGCCGCTATTGGCATATGTTGTAAGCAGCACAAAATTGTGCTATACTAATACGAAAACTGTCAGAACGCCCTAAGGTTGCCGGCTCCGCGTGGCAGGTAACGACGGTTGAAGCTGAGAGAGGTTTGTATGAACAGAAGATTGAAGAAAAGCCGGGCAATCGAATATATTATCCTCTGTTACGCGGTGCTCCTGATGATTCTGATCGGGCCGGTCGGCATCCTGGATACGGTCAGGGTAGAGGGAGGAACGGAAGTGATCTCCGGTCAGACCCAGGCTGTGGGGGAGAATGAGCGGATCCAGCAGGTGTTCATCGCGGACGGCGGATACCTGGAGAAAATCAGTATCTATGCGGAGAATGATCTTTCCGGAAAGGTGATCAATCTGAGCATTTCTGATGAACTGGGAGAGACGGTGTTCTCCCGGAACGTGGCGCTGAACGCTTATGAGGCGCCCGGGTACTTTACTGTGCCTGTGGAATTCCAGACGGTTGCGGGAAGAGCCTATGTGTGGCAGATCAGCCATCCGGAGGAAGAAGTGGTGCTGGCTTGGCAGGAGACTGCTCAGTCCGGCGTGACCTATTTGGGAAATTATTATTATATGACGCAGGATCAGCAGATTCAGGAACAGGTGGGAAAGAATATCCTGATGCGCTTTACCTACGCAGATCCTGTAAGCACAGCCGGAAAGGCCGGATGGCTCGTACTTATCGCATTTGCCGCCGGTTTTCTTGTGCTGCTCGTGGAAAATGCAGCCAGAAGCCGCAGAACGCCGGAAAAGGAAGTTTCCATGCAGATGGTGGCGCGCGCGGTGTGCAATCCGCTGATCCTGATCACGGCTGCCGCGGAGCTGGCGGCTGTATGGATATTTGATTATTATGGCGGAGTGAAGGCGGATAAGGAGGTCTACAGCGCCGGGATCCTGATCCTGGCGGCACTGCTTGCGTATGTGGTAAACGGAAAAAGGCAGGCGCAGACCCCTGCTTTTCCACCTTTGAAGGAAACGCTTCTGGATAAGGGGATGGATGCGCTGCAGGCCCTTTTCTGGGCAGGGGCGCTGTGGGGCTGTATTGATTATGTCAACGCGATGTATAATATCTATCAGGACTATGCATACCGGAAAGTCCTGATCTATCTGGGGCTGGTGCTGCTGACCATGTGTGAGAAGAGGGCGGTGCTTCATATCAGCAGTCTGGCCTGGATCGTCCTGTCGGCAACGGCCGGCTTCTTCTATTGGACCACACAGCGGGATGTGGAGGAGATGGGAAAACTGGCCCAGCTGGATGCGATCCTTTTGGTGGTGGGCGGTCTGGTGGTGATGCAGCTTGTCCGGATTCTTCTTGGCAAAAAGATAAAGCTTCAGAAACTGGCCCTTCCCTATGCGGCAGCGCTCCTGATTTTCTTTGTGCTGCTCGTTCTTTTCCGGAATACCAGGGGCTGGCCCATCTATTTGGTGGTGGCCTTTGGACTGCTCTACATTTTCTATCTCGCCTGGGATAGGAAAGAGCGGTTCCTGACGCTTCTGTGCAATGGGATCGTGCTGAACTTTATCTGTGCGCTGGTGTTTGCCGTGGCAAGGCGGCCGTTTCGGGCATGGTTCTTCTACAGATATAATTTTGTGTTCCATACGGTGACGGTGACGGCGGCTTATCTGACGCTGGTGCTCTGCGCCCTGTTCGTGAAGCTGTTGGCCCAGTATCACCGTTCCAGAAAACTGTATACATGGTGGTTTACGGGACTGTTGTTTGGCATGGCATCTTCTCTGCTGCTGCTGACGCTTTCCAGAACAGGGTATCTGGCTGCTGCTGCGATGGGCGTTGTGATTCTGCTGTTCGTCTCCCTGTTCTGTTATCGGGAGAAGCCGCTTTATTTCATAAGAAAGCTGGGAACGCTGCTTCTGCTTTTGATCGCCTGTTTCCCGGTGACCTATTCGGCGGTGCGCCTGATACCGCCGCTGTATGACGATCCGTACTTGTTCGAACTGGAAGAAAACGACGAGGAATGGGCGATCCATAAAGGGGACCCGGCGGATTCTGAGAATTATATCACCTTCCCGCGCTTCGCTTATTGCTTTGATACGAAGCTGTTTGGAGACGAACACAGCATTCTGAGAAAATTCGTGGATACGTTTATGGCGGATGCGGAAGCGGCGGAAGGGGCAGATATGCGTCCTGAACCAACTGTTTCGGGAACGGATGACGGAGAATTGGCGGTGCTTTCTTTATCCTGGCCGCTGGCATCGGCAGCGGATACGCAGGACGCTTTCCTTCCTGAATTGACAGAGGTATCGGCTGAGGTAGCTGCCGCTTCGGATGGAGCTGGAAATGACGGCGGGCAGACGCAGTCCGGACCGGTGGAAGCGGAAGAGGATTATTCCAACGGGCGGATGGAAATTTTCAGAAGATATATCGCCCAGTGGAATCTGACCGGGCATGATATCATGGGAGTGGAACTGGCGGACGGCTCCTTGAGCGTCCATGCCCATAACACCTATCTTCAGGTCATTCATGACCATGGCCTGATTACAGGAGCGGCTTATCTGCTGCTGGGCATATTCAGCCTGATACAGATGTTTCGTTATGCCTGGGCCAATCTGCGCGCAGGACGAAAAGGGGAGGAAGAGACGGACGCATATGCCGTGCTGCCGCTGGCCGTATTTCTGGCGTTTGCCGTGGCGGGATTGGTGGAGTGGCTGTTCCACCCGTGCAATCCGCTGGGCTTTACCACCATGGCCGTGCTGGCCCCGCTTCTGACCTTTAAGAAGAAAAGAGAATTGAGATGAAGGATAAAGAGAAGAAAAAATCTCCATATTTTAATTATCAGCTTCTTTACCGGAGAACCGCGCTGCTGATTTATGATGTGCTGAGCGTGACGGCTGCCAGTTTTCTGGCGCTCCTGCTGAGATACGATATGCATGTGGATGCGATTCCGGAAGAATTCATCCTGCCCGTCAGGAATTTCCTTCCCCTGAATATCATCCTGACGCTGGGGATTTTTTATATGTTCCGCCTGTATCACAGCCTCTGGGCCTTTGCAGGGGAGAATGAAATGCAGAATCTGGTGATCGCCTGCTTCCTGTCCGCAATCGTGTCCGGGATCGGGCTGAACCTGTTCAAGGTATCCAGCCAGCCGGTGCCGGACAGTTATTATTTCATGTATCTGTTCCTGCTGATTACCTTTATGTTCATCAGCCGGTTTTCCTATCGTTTCCTGCGCAGCAGAAAGCACCGGATGCAGAATAAGAAGAACAGCGTCTCCGTCATGATTATAGGCGCCGGAGAAGCCGGAAACGCGCTCATCAAGGAGATCGTGACGAGCAATTACAGCACCATGGTGATCCGCTGCATCATCGATGATGATAAGCAGAAATGGGGGCAGTTTATCCAGGGAATCAAAGTGGTGGGCGGAAGGGATAAGATTATCGAATCTGCCGATCTGTATGATATTGATGAGATATTCGTGGCCATCCCTTCCGCACCGCGTACCGTGATCCGGGACATCCTGGATATCTGTAAGGATACCAACTGTAAGCTGCGTTCCCTGCCGGGCATGTATCAGCTGGTGAATGGGGAAGTGAGCGTAAGCAAGCTGCGGGATGTGGAAGTGGAAGACCTGCTGGGAAGAGAGCCCATCCGGGTGGATCTGGATTCCATCCTGGGCTATGTGCAGAATAAGGTGGTGTTGGTGACCGGCGGAGGCGGCTCCATAGGCAGCGAATTATGCCGTCAGATCGCTTCCCACAGGCCTGCCCAGCTGATCATTGTGGATATTTACGAAAATAATGCTTATGATATTCAACAGGAACTGGTCAAGAAGTATCCGGAGCTGAAGCTGACCGTCCTGATCGCTTCCGTGCGCAATACCAAGCGGATGAATGCGATCTTTGAGACCTATAAGCCGGATATCGTCTACCATGCGGCAGCGCACAAGCATGTGCCGCTGATGGAGGACAGCCCGAACGAGGCGATCAAGAACAATGTGTTCGGAACCTGGAAAACCGCGTATGCTGCGGCAATGAACAAAACGAAGAAATTTGTGATGATCTCCACGGACAAAGCGGTGAATCCCACCAATATCATGGGGGCCAGCAAACGGATCTGTGAAATGATCGTGCAGACCTTCAATAAGCATTATGATACGGAGTTCGTGGCCGTGCGCTTTGGCAATGTCCTTGGGAGCAACGGAAGCGTGATCCCGCTGTTCAAGAAGCAGATCGCGGCCGGAGGGCCGGTGACGGTCACACATCCGGATATCATCCGTTATTTCATGACGATTCAGGAGGCGGTATCCTTGGTGCTGCAGGCCGGAGCTTATGCGCGGGGCGGGGAGATCTTCGTCCTGGATATGGGAGAACCGGTCAAGATCCTGGACCTGGCCAAGAATCTGATCCGTCTGTCCGGCTATAAGGTGGGAGAGGATATTCAGATCGAATTCACCGGGCTGCGGCCGGGAGAGAAGCTCTATGAAGAACTGCTGATGAATGAAGAGGGGCTGCAGGATACGGCGAACAAGCTGATCCATATCGGGCGCCCCATTGAACTGAACGAGGACGAATTTTTCGTACAGCTCAAAGCGCTGGAGGATGCTTCCAAGGATGAGGTATCGGATATCCGTCCATTGGTGGCGCAGATCGTTCCCACTTATGTATATCATACCGATTCTGAGGATAAGCCTTCTTCAGAAGGGTGAGGGGTATGGAGGTAAAGATGCACATACATCATATCGGGTATCTGGTGAAAAAGCTGCCGAAAGCGGCGGAAGAATTTGAAAAGCTGGGATATGTGCGGTGCGGGGGCGTTACAGCGGATCCCGTTCGGAAGACAGATATCCTGTTCCTGGAAAAGGACGGCTATGTGGTGGAGCTGGTAAGCCCCAACGCCCCGGACAGCGTGGTTGGCGGACTGATCAAAACCTATAAAAACGCACCCTATCATATCTGTTATCTGTGTGAAGATCTGGATGCGCAGCTGCAGAGCCTTGCCAGGGAAGGGTACCTGCAGATTGACGAGCCGACGCCGGCGCCGGCGATAGGAGGAAGGCGGGTCTGCTTTCTGATGAATCCTGCGCTTGGTATGATTGAACTGCTGGAGCAGGGATGAGAGCTGCGGTGTGCGTCAAGGCGTACACTTTAGAAAAGCGATTGGAATGGCCGGATGCAACAAGGGCTTGGTATAAAAAGCCGGATTTTATATGCGCGCCAAAGCGCGCGGATGGGAGCAATTATGGAGAAAAAAGAGCAGGGAAAACGGATTTTCCTGTCATCTCCGACGATGCACGGAGATGAACAGCGGTTTGTGCAGGAGGCGTTTGATACGAACTGGATCGCGCCCCTGGGACCGAATGTGAACGCATTCGAGAAGGAGATGGTGGATTATACAGGCTGCGGATATGCGGCGGCGCTGAGTGCTGGCACGGCGGCGATCCATTTGGCGCTGCGCCTTGTAGGAATTTGGCCGGGGGATGTTGTGTTCTCTTCCGACCTGACCTTTTCGGCCACCTGTAATCCGATCTGCTATGAAAAGGGAAAGCCGGTGTTCATAGACAGCGAAGAAGAAACCTGGAACATGGATCCGAAAGCGCTGAAAAAGGCTTTCGAGAAATATCCGGAGGCGAAAGCGGTCGTCTGCGCCCATCTGTACGGCACACCTGCCCGCATCGATGAGATCCGCTCCATCTGTGATGCTGCGGGCGTCCCTCTCATTGAAGATGCGGCCGAATCCCTGGGCTCCACCTATCAGGGAAAGATGACAGGAACCTTTGGCCATTACGGGATCTATTCCTTTAACGGAAATAAAATCATCACCACCTCCGGCGGGGGCATGCTGGTCTCCCAGGATGAAGAGGCGATAAACCGGGCGCGGTTCTTATCCACCCAGGCGCGGGATCCTGCCAGACATTATCAGCATTCCCAGCTGGGATTCAATTACCGCATGTCCAATGTGCTGGCAGGGATCGGAAGGGGGCAGCTGCTCCATATCGAAGAGCATAAGGCGAAAAAGCAGGCGATCTACAGACAGTACAAGGAAGCCTTTGCGGATATTCCGGCGATTCAGATGAATCCGCTGAATCCGGACGGGGACGCCAATAACTGGCTGAGCTGCATCACGATCGATCCCGCCTGCGGCGTGACGCCGGATGCGGTGATGGATGCTTTGGCAGACGATAACATTGAATCCAGGCCCATCTGGAAACCCATGCATCTGCAGCCCATCTTCGAGAAGGAGGATTTCATCACCCTTCAGGAAGATGGAAGCGTGGGAGAGCGCATTTTCGCCAAAGGTGTATGCCTGCCCAGCGATGTGAAGAATACGCCGGAGGATATGGAGCGGATCTTTGCCATTATCCGCAGGCTGTTTGGCAAGTAAAGGGGAGAAGCCGATGATTTACCGTAAAATAGGGAAACGTTTCTTGGATCTGCTCCTTTCGAGCGTGGCGATCGTGCTCTTAAGCCCGGTTTTTCTCGTGACGGCCATTCTGGTGCGCATCAAATTGGGCAGCCCGGTGCTGTTCCATCAGGAAAGGCCGGGGCTGCATGAGAAAATTTTCACCCTGTGCAAGTTCCGCACCATGACGGATGCACGGGATGCGTCGGGAGAGCTTCTGCCGGACAGTGAGCGGCTCACCAAGTTCGGGAAGCTTCTGCGCTCCACCAGCCTGGATGAACTGCCGGAGCTGTTCAACATCTGGAAAGGGGATATGAGCATCATCGGCCCCAGGCCCCTGCTGGTATCCTATCTTCCCTGGTATACGGAAGAAGAACGGCTGCGGCATACGGTGCGTCCCGGCCTGACGGGGCTGGCCCAGGTGTCCGGCCGCAATTATCTGGACTGGGACAAGCGTCTGGCCAAGGATGTGGAGTATGTGAGAAATCTTTCCTTCCGGATGGATCTGAAGGTGCTGTTCATGACGGTGGCCGTGGTCTTCAAGCGTTCCGAAGTGGCGGAGGATACGGCCGTATCGGAAGGAAACCTGGCCCAGATCCGGGCTGAGAGAGCCGGAAAGAAGGTCTGAAAAGAAGGTCTGATTTGTATAGGCAGATGGGAGCATGGAATGAATATTTTGATTTTAAGTGCGGGTACACGGAATAAGGTGGTGCAGTACTTTAAAAAAGAACTGGCGGGATGGGGAAAGGTCTATGCCACGGACTGCAGCGACCTGGCCCCTGCCCTGTATGAGGCGGACGAAGCCATCCTCGTTCCCCGCATTACGGAACCCGGATATCTGGAGCGGATCCTTTCGATCTGCCGGGAAAAGGAAATTGCAGGTGTATTTTCCCTGATCGATCCGGAACTCACCCTCCTGGCCAAACACCGGGAAGAATTTCTGGCAGTGGGGACGACCCCCATCATCTCTGAGCTGGAAGCGGTGGAAATTTCCTTTGATAAGTATCGGATGTATGAGAAGTTGTGCCAGCTCGGGATCCCGACGGGCCGCTGCTACATGGATGTGGATGCCTTCGCAAAGGCGGTGGAAGAGGGGCAGATGCGCTATCCTGTTTTTGTCAAGCCGTCCAAAGGCAGCGCCAGCATCGGAATCTGCCAGGCGTCCAGCCTGGAAGAGGTACGTTTCTTATGCTCCAGGCAGGAAGGGATGATGATCCAGGAATATATGGATGGGACGGAATATGGGGCAGATGTGTATGTGGATATGCTGACCGGGTGCGTGACTTCCATTTTTGTGAAGGAAAAGCTGAAAATGCGCGCCGGGGAGACGGATAAGTCCGTATCGGTAAAAGACGAAAGACTGTTTGCCTTCATAAAAAATTTCGTTGAATCCATGGGATTTTGTGGTATGATTGACATAGATCTCTTCCGGTGCGGTTCCGAATACTATGTTTCCGAAGTAAATCCCCGCTTCGGCGGAGGCTATCCGCATGCTTATGAATGCGGAGTGAATATGCCTGCCCAGGTCATCAGGAATCTGGAGGGACTTCCGAATGAGGTGCGGATCGGGGACTATGAGGAAGGAATCTGCATGATGAAGTACAATGAGATCATGATAAGAAGAATGTCCGGTCCGGATGCCGGACAGAAGCAGGAGTGAGACGATGGCGGCTTCCATACTGATATTGTCCAACAGCGATTCCGGCCTGTATGATTTTCGCAAGGAAGTGCTGCTTAAGCTTTTGGAAAAGGGGTATCAGGTGCAGGTCTCCGTTCCGGATACCGGACATGTGGACAAGATAAGGGCGCTGGGATGTGAGATAATTCCAACCTCCTTTGACCGGCGCGGGATGAATCCCTTTCAGGATCTGAAGCTGTTTGGCTTCTATCTGGGCCTGCTGCGTTCCCGCCGTCCGGAGGCGGTATTTACCTATACGATCAAGCCGAATATATACGGAGGACTGGCGGCCAGACTTATACGCATTCCCTGCCTTTCCAATATCACGGGACTGGGAACCACGCTGGAGCATGAAGGGCCGCTGCAGAAACTGATCCTGATGATGTACAGGACGGCGCTTAAGAAGGCTGCCTGCGTATTTTTTCAGAATCAGGGAAATCGTGCGTATCTTTTGTCACGGGGCTGTATCACAGGAAAGACCAGGGTGATCCCTGGATCCGGGGTGAACCTGTCGGAGCATTGTGCGGCAGCCTATCCGGATGAAGCGCAGCCGGTCCGGTTTCTGTCCATCATGCGGCTGATGAAGGATAAGGGGATCGAAGAACTGCTGGAGGCGGCCGGGCGGGTGCATGAGAAGCATCCGGAGGTGGAATTCGGGCTGCTGGGCGCCTATGAGGAAGAAAGCCGGGCGCGCTATGAACCCCAGGTGGCGGCCCTGGAAAAGGCGGGGGCGCTGCGATATTATGGTTATCGTGACGACGTGCCCCGTTTCCTGGCGGAATGCCAGGCGGTGGTGCATCCTTCCTACCATGAAGGAATGTCCAATGTGCTGCTGGAAGCGGCGGCCACGGCCAGACCGGTGCTGGCCAGCGCTGTGGAAGGCTGCCTGGATACCTTTCAAGACGGGGTGAGCGGTATCTCCTTTCCTGCGCAGAGCGCAGAAGGGCTTGTGGAAGCGCTGGAACGTTTCCTGGCCCTGTCCTATGAAGAGCGGCGCCGTATGGGCGAGCGGGGCAGGGAATATGTGGAGCAGCGCTTTGACCGCACGCTGGTCGTGGACGCTTATATGGAAGAGTTGGAAATCGCGGTTTCGCAGCGTAAAAAGCGATAGGATAAGGCTTGCTGGCTGCGGAAGCGATGAATTTATAGATTGACGAAAGAAAGATGCGGCGCAGAAGGTGAGACGAGGATGAACAATCGGCCAGGCAGCGGATTGTTCAGACGGCTATTTGTGTCGGAGCGCCACAAATAGTTTTTGCGCATAAGAGAGTTCGCATTCGCGATTTCTCTTCGCCTCCGTCGCTGACGCTCCGGAATGGAGAGTAACATGGGTTTATATGAGAAGCTTGTGAACGGGGAAGAGAAGCTTTCCCTGGTGGGTCTTGGCTATGTGGGCATGCCGATTGCTGTGGCGTTCGGCAGGAAGATCCAGGTAATCGGCTATGACCTGAATGAAAAAAAGGTGGAGCTGTACAAATCCGGCATTGATCCCACTCGTGAGGTGGGGGATGAGGTGATTAAAAACGCCAATGTGGAGTTCAGCTCTGATGAAACCAAACTGAGGGAAGCCAAGTTCCATATCGTGGCGGTTCCCACGCCGGTCAACGCTGACCGCACGCCGGATCTGACGCCGGTGGAAGGCGCCAGCCGAACGGTGGGCCGGAATCTGACGAAGGGCAGCATTGTGGTGTTTGAATCCACGGTGTATCCGGGCGTGACGGAAGAGGTCTGCGTGCCGATTATGGAGGCGGAATCCGGGCTGAAATGCGGCGTGGATTTCAAGGTGGGCTACTCCCCGGAGCGCATCAACCCGGGCGACAAGGTGCATCGCCTGGAGACCATCGTGAAGATTGTATCCGGAATGGATGAAAAGACGCTGGATACGATTGCGAAGGTCTATGAACTTGTGGTGGAGGCGGGCGTGTACCGGGCGGAATCCATCAAAGTGGCTGAGGCGGCAAAGGTAATTGAGAACAGCCAGAGGGATATCAATATTGCCTTTATGAACGAACTGTCCATTATCTTCAACAAGATGGGGATCGATACCAAATCCGTTCTGGAAGCGGCAGGGACGAAGTGGAATTTCCTGAAATTCTTTCCCGGTCTGGTGGGCGGCCACTGCATCGGCGTGGATCCCTACTATCTGACCTATAAGGCGGAAATGATGGGCTATCATTCCCAGGTCATTCTGGCCGGCCGGCGGATCAACGACGATATGGGCAAGTATGTGGCTGAGAACGTGGTGAAGAACCTGATCAAGGCGGATATTCAGGTGAAGACGGCAAAGGTTGCCATTCTCGGATTTACATTTAAGGAGAACTGTCCGGATACCCGAAACACGAAGGTCATCGATATCGTTCAGGAACTGGGAGAGTACGGCATCCGTCCGGTGATCGTGGATGAGACGGCGGATGCGGACGAGGCCGGCAGGCTGTATGGCGTCACGCTTGAAAGCAGGGATGCGGTGAAGGATGTGGATGCGCTCGTCATCGCAGTAGCGCATGAAGAATTCAGCCATCTGGACAGAAAGACGGTGGACGGCTTCTTCCGTGCAGGCAATCAGAAAAAAGTTCTGGTGGACATCAAGGGCATCCTGAACCGGAAGGAGTATCTGACGGAGGATTATATCTACTGGAGGCTGTAGGGCGCAAAGAGCCGCGGAACCTGCCCTGCCGGACAGAAATGCATGGCACGGCGGCGCAGGCCGGTTAGAAGATGGGAGATTCGTATGGGTTATAAACATTTGCAATTTGATAAAGACAGTGTATTTTTGGTGACAGGCGGGGCCGGATTCATCGGTTCCAACCTGTGTGAAGCAATTCTGGATATGGGCTATCAGGTGCGCTGCCTGGATGATTTGTCCACCGGGAAGATGGAAAATGTGGAACTGTTTCTGGACAGACCGGGCTATACCTTTATGAAAGGGGATATCAAGGATCTGGAGACCTGCCGCAGAGCCTGTGAAGGAGTGGATTATGTTCTGAATCAGGCGGCCTGGGGAAGCGTGCCCAGAAGTATCGAAATGCCCATTTTCTATGAGCAGAACAACATCGGCGGCACGCTGAACATGATGGAAGCGGCCAGAGAGAGCGGCGTGAAGAAATTCGTCTACGCTTCCAGTTCTTCCGTATATGGGGATCATCCGGCGCTTCCGAAGAAGGAAGGGATAGAAGGGGAAGTGCTTTCCCCTTATGCGCTGACCAAACGGACGAATGAAGAATACGGGAAGCTGTACAAGAAGCTGTATGGCCTGGATACTTATGGCCTGCGTTATTTCAACGTATTCGGCCGTAGGCAGAATCCGGACGGCATGTATGCTGCGGTTATCCCCAAGTTCTTAAAGCAGCTCCTTCATGATGAAGTTCCTACCATCAATGGAGACGGCAGGCAGTCACGCGACTTCACCTATATTGACAACGTGATTGAAGCGAATCTGAAGGCCTGTCTGGCGGACAGCGACGCTGCCGGGGAAGCGTATAACATCGGCTCGGGAGGAAGAGAATTCCTGATTGATATCTATTATGATCTGTGCAAGGCTCTGGGTAAAGAGATCGAGCCCAAGTTCGGGCCGCCCAGAAAAGGGGATGTGCGTGATTCCAACGCGGATATCACGAAGGCGCGCCAGAAACTGGGATATGATCCGGATTATGATTTTGCCAGCGGCATTCAGCTGGCGATTGACTGGTACAAGGAAAACCTGAAATAAATGCGGCGGTTCAGGCTTGTCTGAATTGTTACAGATAAATGGCAGGAGGGCGGAACCGTTCCCTGTCCCGGATGACTGCGGCAGGAGGGCTGCGGGCGAGGCGGCTTTTGGGCCGTATGGATGAGCGATCCGGGGGGAAGGGCTTCGCCCTTTTTTAAGCATACATGCGAAAGGGCGCAGATGGGAGCAGGAAATGAAATACGGTGTAGTGGTCTTTGGAGTAAAGGATACGACTGCCGAAATCGTGCAGTTCATTCAGAAAACGATCTGCAGGGTGGATCTGGTGGTGACCATCCATCCGGACGTGCTGGCGGGCAATGAGGTATCCGGTTATCAGGGGCTTGGATGGCTTACCCAGGAATATGGAATTCAGGTATATGAGACCCATTCCTATGGGCTGAAGGATGAGGAAACGAAACGGTTTTTTGCGGAAAATGAATTTGAAATCGGGATTTCCATGGGCTGGCAGAGGCTGATCCCGCAGGATGTGCTGGATCGGTTCGAGCATGGAATCTTCGGGTTTCATGGAAGCTGCGGCTATCTGCCATACGGAAGAGGGCGTTCCCCGCTGAACTGGTCGGTGATCAACGGGGATACCCGGTTCGTGCTGAACCTGTTCCAGTACGACGCCCAGGCGGACAGCCCCAATGTGTTTGCCAATGAGATGTTCGAGATCAATCCGCACGATACCATCCGGACCCTGCAGTACAAGAACATTCTGGTGTCGAAACGGCTCATTGGCAGGCTGCTTGCGGCCTGGCAGGAAGGAAGCATCTGCATACGGAGGGACAGCAGGGATAGGGACGGCTGGTATCCGAAGCGGACGGCTGCGGATGGCAAAATTGATTTCGGCGGAAAAACGAGGGATATTTATAACCTGATCCGGGGAGTGACACGGCCTTTCCCCGGGGCGTTTGCTTTCTGCGGCGGGAAAAAAGTGACGGTCTGGAGCGCCCATCCCTTTGACCAGATGCTGGATTTTTCAGAGTATGCGCCAGGGGAGATTGTGGACGTGCTGGACGGCAGGCTGATCGTGCGCACGGTGGACGGTTCCCTTCTGATTGAAGAATATGAATATGATGGAAAGCTGCAGCCGAAAGACAGGCTGGAATAGGTAGCAAAAAATGAAGATTGCATTGCGGATGGATGATATCACTGCGGATATGGACTGGGACAAATTCAAACGTCTGAAGGCCCTGTTTGACCAATATGGGATAAAGCCTCTGTTGGGCGTGGTGCCGGATAATCAGGACGATCATTTGAAGTGCGGCCCGGCGCGTCCGGATTTCTGGGAGTATCTGGCCGGGCTTCAGAAGGAGGGCTGGGTGATGGCCCAGCATGGCTGGAAACATGTGTATCGAACCCAGAGGGCTGGCGTATTTCCTCTGAACGGCTTTTCCGAATTTGCGGGGCTCTCCTTTGAAGAGCAGAAGAAATGCATCGAGGACGGGCGCAGAAGGCTTGAAAAAAATGGGATCCGTACGGATATTTTCATGGCCCCTGGTCATTCTTTTGACCGAAATACGCTGCGGGCGCTTAGGGAATGCGGATTTCATGCTGTGACGGATGGGTTCGGCAGGTATCCCTATGAGAGGGAAGGGCTCATATTCTATCCGATCGCCCGAAAGAAATCCGCCAGCTTTGGGCCCAAAGAAGGGTACACCACGCTGGTGCTTCACGCGAATGAGATGACCGAGGAAGAGATCGGCTGGTATGAAAGAATGCTTGCAAGGTACGGGACGCAGTTCCTCTCATATGGTCAGCTTATGGAGGTTCCTGTAAAAAAACGCGGTTTTGCAGGAAATCTTGCAGAGTATCTGACGGCCTTGTGCAAACGATGGGCGGTGCGGCTCCTTGGGATGCTTAAGGGCAGGCGGTAAAAGGAAGAAAGGAAAGAGTGCATTAGGAAAAGAGAATGGGTATGGAGAAGAAAGAGGCGATCCGGGTGCTGCAGGTGCTTGGCGGCACGAACCTGGGCGGGGCGGAGAGCCGTGTGATGGACAGCTATCGGCATATAGACAGGGAGCGGATTCAGTTTGATTTCTGCGTGCATTCGCAGGAGGAAGGGTATTTTGACCGGGAAATTCGGGAATTGGGGGGACAGGTATACCGTGTACCCCGGTTTCGTGGTACGAATCTGGCGGAGTACAGAAAGGCCTGGAAAGCGTTTTTCAGGCAGCATCCGGGATATCGGGCCGTCCACGGACATATGACCAGCACGGCATCTATCTATCTGCCCATCGCCAAGGCGTCCGGCGTACCGCTTGTGATCGCGCATGCCAGGAGCGCGGGGGTGGATCCGGGCCTCAAAGGGGCGCTCACCCGCTTCCTTAGAAGAGATCTGGGAAAGAAGGCGGATGTATGCCTGACCTGTTCCCGCCTGGCAGGCGAGGCGGTATTCGGCAAACGAATGGTGGAAGAGGGAAAGGTGACCACGATTCCCAACGCGATCGATGCAGAAGCGTTTGCCTTTGACCGGAAGAAGAGAGAGGAAAAGCGCAGGGAACTGGGAATCGCTTCGGATGAGTTCGTGATCGGACATGTGGGCCGGTTCGGCCATATGAAGAATCATGCGTTCCTGTTGGATGTGTTTGCCGGTATTGTGAAAGAATGCCCCAGAAGCCGGCTGCTGCTGGTGGGCGAAGGGGGATTGATGGAAGACGTACGCGGGAAGGCGCGGGAACTCGGTTTGGAGGAGAAGGTGATCTTTGCCGGAAACCAGCCGCAGGTGGCCGCGTATGATATGGCGATGGACTTTTTCGTATTTCCTTCTCTCTTTGAGGGACTTCCGGGCTCTGTGGTGGAGGCGCAGGCCACAGGACTTCGCTGCCTGGTGTCGGAGAATGTCACGCCGGAGGTACTGATCACACCTTTGGCCGAAGCCATGTCCTTAGAGGCGGGTGCTGCGGCATGGGCCAGAAAAGTGCTTCAGAAGCGGCAGTACGAAAGAAAACAGATGGCGGATGCCGTGAAGGCGGCGGGATTTGATGTATCGGATCAGGTAAAGCAGCTGGAACAGCTGTATCTGAGCGTTTGATGTGGGAGAAGATAGATGAAGAAAAAAATCATGCTGATCGTGCCGATGCTGCACCAGGGAGGATTTGAACGGGTCTGTGTGACAACGGCCCGTCTGCTGGAACCTTACTATGAGGTGTATATCGTGATTTTTACAGCCATGGATATTGCCTATGACATCCGGGGGCTGCATGTGATCGATATTCACATGAAGAGCGTGTCAGGAATGGCAGGAAAGGTTTGGAATGTTATCCGCCGCAGCCGGAAGGTGGCAGACCTTAAGAAGGAGCTGGGGATTGACGTTGCCTACAGCTTTGGTCCCACGGCCAACTTGGTCAATGTATTTTCCCGCGCCAGAGGGAGGGTATGGTGCGGAGTCCGCAGCTATATGGACATGAGAAATCCCAGGATGCTGAAGCTCTTTTGCTCCCGGTCGGATCGGATGGTCTGCTGTTCGCGCCTGATTGAAAAGGAGATACGGGAGAAGTTTGCCTGCAAACAGGCGGATACCCTCTATAACCCGTTTGATTTGGAAGGGATCCGTGCCCAGGCACAGGAGGAGACGAACCGCCTGCCTTTTTCCGACAGTGACAAGGTGATCGTTTCCATGGGAAGGCAGGATGACGTGAAAGGATTCTGGCATCTGGTTAAGAGCTTTTGCCGGGTACATGAACGGTATCCGGATGCCAGGCTGGTGATCGTGGGAGAAGGGGATTTCCAGGAGTACTGGAATCTGGCGGAGGCCCTTGGAATTCAGGATGCGGTGAGCTTTCCGGGGGTGAAGAAGAATCCTTTCCCTTATCTGAACCTGGGCCGCATGTATGTGATGACTTCCATAAATGAAGGCTTTCCCAATGTGCTGGTGGAGGCCATGGCCCTGGGGAAACCGGTGATTTCCACCAACTGCATGACCGGCCCTGCGGAGATCCTGGCCGAGAACTATGAAGAAGCTTCCGGGCGACAGGAATATCAGGATGCGGAATACGGGATCCTGATCCCCTGCCTGGATCCGGAAAAGAACCTGGACGCTTCTGTGATTACGGAAGAGGAAGAGGCGCTTGCCGGGCAGATGATGCGTCTGATCGAGGATGAGGAGCTGTACCTGAAGTACAGGGAGGCTTCTTGCCGGCGTGCGGCGCAGTTTTCCAGCGCCTCTTATGCGGAAACGCTTCGGCAGATGATTGAACAGGATGAAAAGCGGTGAAGATGCATGCGGGATGGAGAAGAGAATGCGCTCTTTGTGGATAAAGTATTCCGGACGCAGGAAAAGGAAATCCTTCACAACCCATATGAGCATGAGACCAGAAAACTTGCGAGTATCCGGGAAGGAAATGTGGATAAACTCATCGAATGCCAGGATGAACTGTGGATAGGCGAACTGGGAAAGGTTGGGGATGATCCGCTGCGGCAGGAAAAGAATCTTGGGATCGTGATGATCGTCCTGGCGTCCAGGGCGGCAATCCGGGGAGGATTGAGCCCGGAACTGGCTTTTACGCTGGCGGATACATACATCCTGTCGGTGGAACACATGGAGGATGAAGCCAAGATCCGGGAATCCGTACGCCGTTATGAGCAGGATTTCACGCGCCGGGTGCATGAGCAGAGGGGAAGGGAAAGAAGCAACCGGTATGTGGAACTGGCCAAAGAATATGTCTATCAGCATCTGCACGGCAGCCTTCGGGAAGAGGATATCGGCGGGATGCTGGGAATCAGCGTTTCTCATCTGTCACGGCTTTTCGTCCGTCATGAGGGACTCACCCTGAGACAGTATATCCTGCAGGAGAAGGTGAAGCAGGCAGAAGGGATGCTCAGGTATACCACCTATTCTCTGGAGGAAATCGCAGCCTATCTGAACTTCTCTTCGCAGAGCCATTTTGGCGCTGTATTTCGGAAGAAAACGGGGATGACGCCCGGACAGTACCGGAACAAATACGGCCAGGCGTGCTGAAAAAGGGGCGGGGAAGATGCTCTTTGGCCGGATGGGAACGTGCAGCCGCAGTCTTCTCCGGGGCGCGCGGGACTTCCCATCCGGCCAAAGAGCATTTTCTTCGCCCTATGAAAAGCAAAATTCTTATAAAAATATCAAAAAAATGATATAAATAAAGGAACCCATTTGCTATAGTTAAAGACAGAAAACGCTGCTGTCTCCTCTCTTTCCATGCCGCCCTTTTTTCCCAAAGGGCGGCATGGAAAGGAAGGCCGGACAGCGACCCAAAAAGCAAGGAGGTATGGCAAATGAAGGTTCAAATCAATCCCAGAAGAGAACTGGGGAAAAGAGATCCCATGATCTACGGGCAGTTCATCGAACATTTTCACAGACAGATCTATGGCGGAATCTATGATCCGGGCAATGCGTTGTCGGATGAGGACGGATTCCGGACGGATATCATAGAAGCGATGAAGAAGATCAAAGTTCCGGTGCTTCGGTGGCCCGGCGGCTGCTTTGTGTCCTCCTATCACTGGAAAGATGCGGTGGGGGAGAACAGAAAGCCGCTCTTTGACAAGGCCTGGAGGGTGGAGGATCCCAATACCTTTGGGACGGATGAGTATATCCGGCTGTGCAGGAAGATTGGCTGCGCGCCCTATATCTGCACCAATGCGGGAACGGGAACGCCGGAGGAGATGAGTGACTGGGTGGAATACTGCAACCTGGAAAATGAGGGGCAGTATGCCAAATGGCGCATTCACAACGGGCATCCGGAACCTTACAAGGTGAAATACTGGAGCATCGGCAACGAGAACTATGGCCATTGGGAGATCGGGGCTAAATCCTCTGATGAGTGGGGGCGTCTGGTGAGGGAATCAGCCAAGATGATCAAGCATGTGTCTCCGGATGCGGAACTCTCAGCTGCGGCTCTGGCGGATATTGACTGGAACATCAATCTTTTGAAGAACTGCGGCCCCTATCTGGACTGGATATCCGTACATGAATATTGGGATATGATGCCGGAGGAGCATAAGCCGGCAACCTATGAGGAGTGTATGGCTTTCACGGATCACATCGACCATGCGGTGGATGAGGTACGGGGCATGCTCAAGGCGCTGAAGCTGGATGGAAGCATCCGCATCGCTTTTGACGAGTGGAACTTGAGAAGCTGGCACCATCCGAACGTACATACGATCAAGCAGGGGCTGGAGAAGAAAGATTATGTCCTGCCCAGGGATAAGAACGATGATAACTCCACCTATACCATGGCGGACGCGGTATTCTCCGCCTGCTTCCTGAATGCGATGAACCGCAACTGTGATATCGTGGGAATGGCGAACTTTGCGCCGGTGCTCAATACCAGAGGCTGCATTTACAGCTATCAGGACGGAATTGTCCTGCGGAGCACTTACCATGTGTTCGACCTGTATGTGAACTATCTGGGAGATACGGTAGTGGATCTGTGGAAAGAGGAAGCCTCCCCTGTGATGAGAGTGCGGCATAAGGCAGGGGGCACGCGGGAAGTGGATACCCTGGATCTGCTGGCCACCAAATGGTCGGATCGGGAAGGGATCGCTGTCGCAGCCGTGAATAAAGATCCTGTAAACAGCCAGGAACTGGTGATTGGCCTGGACGGAAGCGTCAAGGATCCGGTGATCTACAGGCTCGACGGAGCGAGTGAGAACGCTTATAATGATGTTGACAGGACAGAAGTACAGATCGAAAAGGAAGCGCTGAACGCCTGCGAAGGCGTGCTGAAGGTAACGCTTCATCCTCATTCTGTGAATATCATTCAGTTCTGAGCTGTTGTGCAGCAACAGAACAGAGTGCGTGCGGGGCTGGCACAGGTGGCCGGCCCTTTTGGAATGATGAAACATGTGATAAAAAGAGAAAGGAGCACGCCTGCGGGGTGTAAAGAGGATATGATTCATCGGGAAGATATGCTGGAACTGACAAGGAGGTTTACCCTTTCACGCTCCAGCCTGGATCGGATTGCGGGGGCTTATTTTGATGAAGAAGGGTATGTGGAAGGAACGTTCAACAAGAATATCCTGCATCTTAGCCAGGCGGAGCGCTCCAAGAACCTGAAGCTGGCAAAGGAGATCCTTTTCTCCAGGACGAACGAACAGCTGAAAGAATACAGGATTGAGGCGTCCGCCCGCAGGGCGGGAGGTATCTGGCAGCTGCTGGATGGGATAAAGGAATCCTCTATGAAGAATGATGCGCTGCTGGATATTTTCTATGAACTGCTTGGAGAGCAATACAGATATGGAAAGCCCTTTTTTGGCTTTTTCTTTCATGGAACGTATGATGTTCCGCAGAAGGGAACGGATGGGGAATGGCTGGAAGGCTCGGAAGAAGTATATGAATATCTGATCTGCGCGGTTGGCCCGTATACCGGAGAGTATGAGCCGGGCGAACCGGAATTCGGGTTCCTGTATCCTGCGTTCCGGGAACGGAGTACAGGATGGGACTATGTCAATATATATTCCCGGAATGCGGGTGCTCTGGAGAGAGGGATCACGGAGTGGCTGCTCCGGGGCTGAAGCGCGGAGAGGGAGAAGCGATGCTGTAAGGACGTATTTACAGGAAAGATTCTCCTGAAGGGACAAATCGAAGAAAAAAATTGGTGAAAAAGCATAAAATGAGCGTGCCGTATTTATTTAAAACATACAAAATATAATGATTGGCTTGACACAATCTCGTGAATATGTTAGAGTGGCAATCGAAGAGAATGAATGACTCCTTCAGGTTTGTTACTGTATGGCAGGCAAGACCTGATATCACGCGGATACAGAAGAAGTATCTTTATTCGTGGCTGCGTGATGGGGGTCTTTTTTTGTTGCAGAAAGGTGCTGGATTTGCACCCCAGCCGTGGGAAAGCGGTATCTGTAAAGAGGGACGGAGAATGGCGCGTTGGGTAGTGAAGAACGCAATTAACAACAATGTGGTGAGTGCGAGGAACGAGCGCAATCAGGAGCGGATCCTGATGGGAAAGGGAATCGGTTTTGGCGCGAAGCCTGGGGATGTGGTGGATGCTGCAAAGGTGGAGAAGGAATTTTTCCTGAAATCCAAGAATATCACGGGCAAGCTTTACGCGCTGCTGGCACAGACACCGGAAGTTTACATGGAGATCGTTGACAGAATCGTTAAGCGCTCGGAGCAGGTCTTGGGAAAAGAACTGAACGAAACAATTTATCTGAACCTGATCGACCATATTTCTTTTGCCGTATCCAGAATGAAGCAGGGACTGGCCTTTAAAAATGTTCTCTTGTGGGAGATACGGAGCTTCTATCCGAAGGAATATGAGGCGGCCCGCTTTGGTCTGGATCTGATTGCGGAGATGACCGGGGAACGGCTGCCGGAGGATGAGGCCGGTTCCATAGCCATGCATATAGTGAATGCGGAATATGACTATGAGGATGCCAATGACGCGGTGCGGATGACGGAGCTGGTGCATAAAATTATCAGCGTCGTCCGTTATCAGTACCATATGAATTTTGATGAGGAGTCCGTGCATTTTGTCCGGTTTGTGACGCATCTGAAATTTTTTGCGCAGCGCCTGTTTCAGGATAAGATGCTGGATGGGGACGACAGGGAGCTCCAGAATCTGATTAAGACACAGTATGCGGAGAGTTATGCCTGTGCGGAGAAGATCGCAAAGCTGATCTGGAATGAACACCAGATTGCGGTTCCGGAAGAGGAACTGATCTATCTTGCCGTATATATACGCAGGATCACGGCAGCTTCAGATGAGGAAGAATAAGACGTGCCGGAAGAAGGACGGATGGGAAGGATCCGGAAGAGGGAATATGGAAGAGGAAGGCTTACTGCAGGAGCTGGAATTTTCCTTCCAAATATAGAGGAAACAGGGGACGGCATTGCCTGACGGCAACCGTGCTCGGCGCGAATGTGCGCTAAGCCGCACATTTTTTAAGAGCAGGAAACCTGCAAGGAGGTAACAAATGGATTATAAGAGTATGGCCGCCGAGATCTTAAAGCTGGTCGGCGGAGAGAAAAATGTGGCAGAGGTCACCAACTGCATGACCCGCCTTCGTTTCAGCTTAAATGATCCGAAGTTGGCGGATGTGGATGCCATTAAGAAGGTGAAAGGCGTTCAGGGCGTTGTGACCAAGAACGGACAGTTCCAGGTCGTGATCGGCACGGATGTGGGAAATGTCTGTGAGGAAATTAAGAAAATGGGCAAGTTCGGCGGTAAGGCGCCGACGGAGAATACGGAAAAGACGGGAATCGTGTCGATGTTCTTCGGCACGCTGACGGCGATCTTCCAGCCGGTTATTCCGGCCCTGGCTGGCTCAGGTATGATCAAAGCGCTGCTGGCGCTTCTGGTGGCCCTGAAGCTGGTGGATTCCGCATCCCAGACCTATCAGATTTTCAACGCCTTCGGTGATGCGCTGTTTTATTTCCTGCCGTTTATTCTGGCTGTATCCGCGGCAAAGCGTTTCAACTGCAGCCCTTATATTGCGGCAGTTCTGGCGGGCGTGCTTCTGCATCCCAGCTTTACCGCGCTGAATACCGGAGATCCAGTGAGGCTGTTCGGCTTCCTGCCGGTGACCATGGTATCTTACAGCGGAAGTGTGGTTCCGATTCTGCTGATCGTATGGGTGCAGTCCTACATTGAAAAGATTGCCAATAAATATTCCCCCAAAGCGGTCAAGATTTTCCTGGCGCCGATGGTTACCATCATTGTGACAGGCATTATCGCCATCGTCATCGCAGGACCTCTGGGCAATCTGGTGGGCCAGGTCATCGCGGTAGGCTTCAACTGGCTGAATGAGTATGCGGGGTGGGTGATTCCGTTCCTGATGGGCGCGTTCTGCCCGTTCTTCGTCATGACGGGCATGCATTACTGCTTTGCTCCGATTCAGACGATTCAGTATGCTACGCTGGGTTATGGCACCATCCTCGGCCCCGGCATGCTGGCTTCCAATATTGCACAGGGTACGGCGGCTCTGGTTGTGGGCCTGCGTTCCAAGAATAAAGAACTGAAGCAGCTGGGTGTTTCCTCAGGCATCACTGGCCTGATGGGAATCACGGAGCCCGCGCTCTACGGTGTGACGCTGCGGCTGAAGAGACCCCTGTACGCCGTTATGATCGGCGGCGGCGTTGCCGGACTGTACGCGGGCATTACAGGAATTCATACGTTCTCCTCCACCACCGCAGGCATTTTCGCCCTGCCGGTATATATCGGTGGAGACGGTTTTGGCAATTTGATCAACGCGGTCATCACGATCCTGATCTCCATGGTGGTAACGGCCATTGCTACCCTGCTTCTTGGCTTTGAAGATCCGAAAGAGGATGAAGCGGAGGCAACGAACGATGCAGGTGAAAATGAAAACAGCGCTGCGCAGGAAAGCCTTGAGAAAAAGGACGCTGTGGGAACTGTTTCCAATATCGTGATCGATTCTCCTCTGGAAGGAACGGTAATCCCGCTCTCCGAGGTAAAAGATGATGTGTTTTCCAATGAAATCGTGGGAAAAGGAGCGGCTGTAGTGCCGGAAAAAGGAGAGGTGCATGCGCCTGCGGACGGCACAGTAATGTCTGTGTTTGATACGGGGCACGCCCTGGGAATGACCACGAAGGACGGCGTTGAGATCCTGATCCATATCGGTCTGGATACCGTGGAATTGAAAGGAAAATATTTTACTGTACATGTAAAACAGGGTGATGAGGTGAAGAAGGGAGATCTGATGATCACCTTCGATCCGGAAGGCATCCGGAATGCTGGGTATGATGTGACCACGCCCGTGCTGATCAGCAATACGGCAGACTACATGGATGTAGTGGCCAAGAAGAGCGGAAAAGCCGGCGCGAGCCTGATTACGGTATTAACCCATAAGGAGTAAAGAACGATGAGTTTTCCCAAGGAATTTCTGTGGGGCGGAGCTATTGCGGCAAATCAATGTGAAGGCGCATATCTGGAGGACGGCAAGGGACTGTCCATTCAGGATGTGATGCCGAAGGGAGTGATGGGACCGGTATCGGAAGAACCGGTCCCGGAGAACCTGAAGCTTGTGGGAATCGATTTCTATCACAGATATGAAGAAGATATCCGCCTGTTTGCTCAGATGGGATTCAAAGTGCTGCGGTTGTCCATTGCCTGGAGCCGCATCTTTCCTCAGGGCGATGAGGAAGAACCCAACGAAAAGGGGCTGGCCTTTTATGACAGGGTTTTTGATACCTGTTTGGCGTATGGCATTGAACCCATGGTGACGCTTTCCCATTATGAGACGCCTCTCCATCTGGCGAAGGAGTATGACGGCTGGCTGGAGCGGCGCATGATCGGCTTCTTTGAACGCTACTGCCGCGTGGTGTTTGAGCGTTATAAAACCAAGGTAAAATATTGGATGACCTTTAATGAGATCAATTCCCTCTGGCATTTTCCCCTGATGGGGGCTGGAATCTGGACGCCGAAAGAGCAGCTGTCAGAGCAGGACAGATATCAGGCGGCCCATCATGAGTTCGTGGCCAGCGCTCTGGCCACAAAGCTTCTGCACGAGATCATTCCCGGAGCCAAAATGGGCTGTATGGTGCTGGGCGCATTGAGTTATCCCATGACGCCAAAGCCAGAGGATATGATCGCCATGATGGAAGCGGACAGGAACGTGATGTTCTTTTCCGATGTTCAGGCGCGAGGGTATTACCCTTCCTATATTCGCAGGAAATGGGAGCAGAAGGGAATCCATGTAAAAATGGAACCCGGAGACGAGGAGATTCTCACCAATACGGTGGATTATATTTCCTTCAGTTACTATATGAGCAAATGCACGGCGGCGGATTGCTCCGCATATGCCAAGGGGGCGGGAAACCTGACCAGCGGCGTAAAGAACCCGTATCTGGAAGAGAGCGAATGGGGCTGGCAGATCGACCCGATGGGCCTCAGGTACACCCTGAACTATTTCTATGACCGTTATCAGAAACCGCTCTTCATTGCGGAGAACGGCCTTGGCGCCTCGGATGTGCTCATTTCTGATGGGGCGGGAGGCAAGACGGTGGAAGATGATTACCGGATCGCCTATCTGCGGGATCATCTGCTGGAAGTGGAAAAGGCGCTGGAAGAGGGCGTGGATGTGATGGGATATGCGGCCTGGGGCTGCATCGACCTGGTCAGCGCCTCCACGGCGCAGCTTGCCAAGCGGTATGGATTCATCTATGTGGATCGCAACGAGGACGGTTCCGGAAGCATGGAGCGTTATCGCAAGAAGAGCTTCTATTGGTATCAGAAAGTGATTGAAACCAACGGAGCGCAGCTGCACAACGATTAAAAAAACCTTTATCATACCTGTTTTCCCTGAAATCCCCCTGCGGCTTCCCGATTCGCTGCGGCCGCCTGTACCCGTTCGGCTCGCCTGGGAGGCGCATAGGAGGGATGGCAGGGCAGAAGGGAGCGGAAACGGCTGCGTTCCTTTCCAAACATGCCTCTGAAAAAATCGCGCTGTTTCCTGTCTTTTGCATGCGGGGCATTTTACGCACGCCCTGGCGGCGTTGTCCGACGCCCGTACGGGCGGAGTTCAGCCGCCATG
>USKC01000001.1 GCA_900555195.1 uncultured Lachnospiraceae bacterium | reverse complement strand
TAGAAGAAGAGTTCTTCTCACCACATCATCCCAGTTAAATCTTTCGCATATATAGTCCGCGCTTTCTTTCCTATATCGCTCCACTTCATCCGGGCATGAGAGAAGTTCTTCCATCTTCCGCCTCAAGCTGTCAACATTTCCCTTGGAAAAAGAGCAGGCTTTATCTCCCACCACTTCCATATTCTCTCTGATATCACTGACCAGGCAGCAGTTCCCATAGCTCATCGCCTCTAAAAGGCTGATCGCCATTCCCTCCACATCACTGGGGAGGACACAGACATATGCATTGGAATAAAGTTCCTCCAAAAGTTCTCCCTGAACAAAGCCTGTCATAATAATGCGCGGATCTTTCTCAGCCATGGACATAATCTGTTCCATATATTCATGCGAGTGGCTGCTGCCTCCGGCAATTACCAGTTTTTTGTTCGTTTTGATCCCTTTAAACGCCTCAATCAGGTAGTGTGCACCTTTTTCCGGAACGATTCTGGCCAAAAAAAGAAAGTATCCGTCTTTTTCGAGCCCATATTTTTCCTTTATCAGATCAGCACCTTTGGGAATGGGACGATTGATTCCATTCGGGATGTATTTTGTTTCCCTTCCATATTCAGTCTGAAAATATTCAACCATATTTTCCGAAAGAACAATCAGTTCGTCCGCCCACTTCGCCGCAACCTTCTCGCCAAACTTCAGCACCTTTGACGCCAGATTTCCCCATTTAGAGCGCTGCCAGTCAAGGCCATGAATTGTGGCGACCACTCTGTTTCCGAACAATTTAGGAATCCACAGCATCGTACATGGCCCTTCTGCATGAAAATGAATCACATCATATCTGCCGAACAGCGCCCTCACCGTTGCCAGGAACGAATATACAATCGCATTAAGAGAACTGCAGCTAGGGGTCGGAATCGTATAAATTCTGATCCCATTATAGTATTTCTCCCTTTTTTCGTCAAATTCCTTGCCGGATACATGATAACCATACCTGTTATACGCATCCACCCTGCACCCCAGCTTTACCATGCGCGTGGACAGCTCATCCACCACAATCTCCACGCCGCCCTCTCTGGACGGAATTCTTTTATGGCCGATCATTGCGATTTTCATGGGCCTTTCCTTCCTTCCCCCCTGTTTTCGCTCTCTGAGCAAGGCGAAAATAAAGCTGAAATTCGTATTCAGGTATCTGGGCAGCAGGCGCTTTGGATCCTGTCCGATGCGAAACAGCCACTCCAGGCACATCTCCTGCATCCACTTGGGGGCGCGTTTCACGGTTCCTGCATGAAAGTCAAATCCTGCCCCTACGCCGAGCATGACGCCGCACACTTTGCCTTCATGCGCCGCCATCCACCGTTCCTGCTTCGGAGCACCCAATCCCACCCAGATGAAGTCAGGGGCAGCCGCGTTGATCCGCTCGATGACCTTTTTATCCTCTTCTTCTGTCAGTTCCCGGAAGGGAGGGGAATACATTCCGGCAATGCACAGATCCGGATAGGCCTCCTGCAGCTTCTTCTTCAGGGATTTCAGCGTCTCCGGCTTGCTTCCGTAGAAGTAATGTCTGTACCCTTTCTTTTCCGAAACCCGGAACATCTCCTGCATCACATCCGGGCCGGGCACTCTGGACGCCTCAGCAAATCCGGCCATTCTCTGCACAATGGACAGCGGCTTTCCGTCCGGAATATTCAGGGCTGCCCCGTTCTGTACTTTGCGGTATTCCGGATCGCGGTAAGCGGTCACGGTGGTATGCACGTTGGAGACACAGACATAGTGCCCGCGCAGCTCGTCCAACCGCATCTGCAGCGTCTCCACCGTTTCTTTCATATTCGTTACATTAATGTTCGTCCCAAGGATATTATATATTTCCAAGATTTCCTGCCCTTTCTCCGTAACCTGCCCGTCAGGATAATTTTTTCCTCACAATTCCGTACAGGTATCTGAATTCTGGCGTCCTTCCGAAGAACAAAAGGAACATTCCGTTATATACTACCGTAACCACTATAGCCATCCCGATCATTCCAACGAGCGTTACCTCGGCCAGAAGCACATGGCCTGCGGCCGCACAGATTGCCAACGCTGCCAGGGATACAGCTATGTATCGAATGGCGTCATAAAAATATTCATTCGCCTTCTTTTCAAAACAAACCCGATAGATGATTACCGGTCGAATGATATTGGCGATGAGACCGGAGACAATGGTTCCGATGTAAACGCCCAGAAGGCCGATGCGCTGTACAAGGAGCACCGAAAGCACCAGGTTCACCGCCCCCTGAATGAGAGGCAGAAACTTATCCTGTTCAAATACGCCTGCTGCCGTCTTATAATTAGAAAGAACCACTCGTTCCCCTTTAAAATAAAAATCGATCAGGATCGCAGCCACCACGGCCGCAGACAGGGCAAAACGCTCCCCGTAGTACCAGGTGATAAACGGAGTGAGCAGCATATAGAACCCTACCGACGAGTACCCGTAGATCCAGGATGCGAAAAAGCGGTATACGCGAAACAATTCATACTGCCGCTTCTCCGATTCCGTGGCGATCAGGTTGCCGAAGCTGGATATGACCGAGTTAAAAATCACGTTGACAAAGTTGGCGATCAGATTGATCACCTTATTATAGTTGTCCACATAACCGGACATGGTGACGTTGATGAATCCGGTGATGATGATGGAGTCCGTCTGAAGCCGCGCGGCATCCCCCACTTTGTGACAGATCAGCGCGCCTGTCTTTTTCTTGATATCCTCCGTCTCCGCTGCAGTCAGCTTCCTGACATTTTTTTCCTTCAGGCATGGATATTTCCGGTTCAGGTAAGCGTTGGCGAAGATCTTCTGCAGCAGTTCAATGGCTGCAGCGGAAAGCAGATACAGATAAAAATTGGCCGTGGTGAGCAGGATCCCGATCTGCACCAGCACTGTGGCAATCTTCGTCAGCGTCAGAACGTTGGACTGGATATAGTTCTTCTGTTCCGCATTGGGCAGGCTGTATTTATACGCCACGAAATAGGAACTCACTGTGTTAAACAGGAAGATCAGGTAATAATTGATCAGATCCTGGGTGCTGTCGATGCCCACGGGATCCTTAATGAGATATTTCAGGAAGGGAACCAGCGCCAAGCCCACAACCGCCACCACTAGGGCGATTACCCGATAGGCCTTCTTATAGAACTGCATATAAGCCTTGACCGTTTCCTTGTCCCCGCGGGCTACGGGCGCATACAGGCTGAAATTAATGGCAGTGCCAAGGCCCAGTTCCGCCAGGGACAGCACCGACAGAATACTTGTATAGGTACTGTTGACGCCGAGGAGCGTTTCTCCCAGCTTTATGATGAAGATTTTCTGCAGAACAATTCCCAGGAGCCCCGTTACGGCATTGCTCAGATAGCCGAAGAGGATATTCCTGGTTGCGTATTTCACTCGTCCCATTCGCTTATGACTTCTCTCCTGTTATATACCATTCCCCGCGCAGATGGAAATATGCGGGAAGATGCAAGCGTATCTTAACATAAATGAGGGGAGAGTTCAACCAAACCGGCAAGATAGGCCGAAGTTGTTTCCCTCTCTCAAGCAATCTATTCCCTTTTCATAGTGGTATTTATTAGGCGAATCCATTCTTTTTTACACATCTTCCTAATTTGGAATGCTTCCCATTTGCTTTCTTTCCGATTTTTAGGATATTCCATGTTTCCTTTAAGCGTCTTATCTTTTCAGCGTCTCATTCTTTAAATTTGTCTGTATTATTTTATAAAAGTTTATAATTTACAGAATTTTATTAGTTCTTTTATTTATTGGCAAAATTTTATTTCATTTTTGAGTATTATTTGATAATTTTATCTTTTTATAAAAATTTTTATGTTTTTCAGATAATTTATTTTTTATACCAAATAAGACAGCCTTTTTATTACATTTCAAAAAAGATTATGTCATTTAGAATGCGTAAAACGATTGATTCCTTTTATCTTTTCTTTCTATTCATTCAATCCCCTTGCGCTTTCTTCTCATCCACCCCCAAATCCCAAATCCAATCACCGTACATACCGCTCCCGCCAGCAAACCGTCATTGCGGTACACGAACCGGATTTCGTTCTTCCCGTCTTCCAGGCGCACCGCCATCATGCCGTTCGCCTGCAGGATTTCCGTTTCTTCCCCATTCACATAAGCCCGGAAGCCATCCGCATAGGGCACGCTGAAAAACGCATACTTGCTTCCGTCCGACGTGATCACGCTGGTAAATCCGTCCCACTCCTTTGTCAGGCTTTCAGAGCCTGACGCGGTTCGCGCAGCCAGCAGTTCTCCCTTCTCCTTCGGGACGAACCCTTCTGCCTGCCCGTCTTCCGTTTCCGCCTCGTACCGCTTCAGGATCCCATCAACCTTCTGCGCGTCTTCGTCCGCCACCACCAGATATTCCAGCATGGCCAGGCCCCTCTGTTCCATCGGAATGCTCTCCAGGTCGCTGCGGGTCATATAGCTGTCATAGGCTGTTCCAATGGGCACCGCATCCTCATATTCGCACAGATACCAGGTATGCAGCTGTCCTTCCACGCTCTGTACCACTTTCGCATCCGCATCCGGCGCATGGGTAATATAGTACTTTCCGCCCAACAGTTCCCGCAAACCGTCCGGCCATTCGGAATCCGGCGTGAAAACCGTCCGCTCCAGGCCCAGGGAATCATAGAATGCATAGAGGGAACCCTGTACCGTGGAGGTGAACGTGCCTGTACCCGGAAGGGACGCCGTCATCAGGATGGTGTTGTCGCTGCTGTGGATCCGGTATCTTTCATCCGGAAGTTCCAATTCTGACACAGCTGTCACCTTATCATAATAATTCTGGGACGGGTAAGCGGAATACGCATAATAGAGCCGTGCCGTCAGCCCTGTGGTAAATGCGCCGAACGCAGCGATGCCAAGCCCCATGCACCACAGGAAGCGCTTTTCTTTCCTGACCGCCGCCGTAATCAAAAGGGCCAGCAATACGCCCCCGATTCCCACAGCGGACCAGGTCAGAAATACCTGTTCGTCATAGATCAGTTCGTATCTGTGAGACGACCACCAATAGGAACCGATTACAAACAAAAGCATAAAGGCAGCAAGAAGGGCACAGACTGTCTTGATCGGGTAAATCTTTCTCTCTTCCAGCACCCGTGCGCTGGCCAGACTCATGAGCAGAATCGGCATGAACAGCCATCTGTGATAATTGCTGTCCGCAAACAGGCCGAACGCGCTGTTGAAAAGCGGGATCCCTGTGGCCACAATGCAGACGGCGATCATGCCGGAAAGCCAGTCCTTTCTCTTTTTGATCAGATAGCAGAGCACCAGAGACAGGCTGACCATGGGAAGATACATAGACCAGGATGACCAGTCATATTCCCGGATGCAGGACCAGGAAGTCATGGTCTCTCCTGGGAAAAGCAGCGTGCGAAGCACCTGCAGATAATCGCGGTTGCCGCTGTAGAACCAGTTTTCCGGGGCAAGTTTCCTGGATACACGGGGATTGCCCAGCACAAGCGCTAAGGAAGGAATGAGGATGACTCCGGCCATGAGGCAGCCCAGAAACCCTTCCGCAAAACACCTGCCGATCAGCCTGCGCTTTTTCCACAGGTGCAGGCCCTCCCGGAATAGGAAATACAGAATGAGAAAAATCACTTCCTGGGTGAAAAGATAGTAATTCACAAATGCGTTGACGAAAACGCCGAAGGCCAGAGCGCCCTTTTTCCCTTCCCGGGCCAGCTTTTCATAACCGATCAGGAGCAGGGGGAAGAAGGCCACCGCATCATGAAACTGGAAAATCAGATTCACGCACTGGAAGCCGGAGAACGCATACAGGGCGGAGCCCAGAACTGCGTAGGGTTTGCCTGTAAAACGTTTCAGCCAGACATAGGCCAGGGTTCCCGCCACCGCGTATTTGAGCATATAAAGCCAGCCTGCCAGATACAGATAGTACCTGGCAGGAAACAAAAAGGACAGCCAGGTAAAGGGGCTGCCTAATCCGTAGTAGCTGCAGGCGCCCACAAAGCTGGAACCCAGGTCAATACTCCAGTTCCACAGCCAACCGCCCTCCTTAAGGGCGGTATTTTCCAGCATTGCAAAAGGGATCTGCTGCTCATTATAATCATTGGCAAGCGTAAAGAGGCCGCCATTCTGAATGAGAAGCGGCGCAAAAGCCGCCAGCGCCACCAGAAAGTGGAACAAAAAAACCTGCGGGCAGCCGCTGGAGCGCGCTTTATGCATCCAGGAGGAACAAGACGCTTTGCCGGATATTTGATTCGCCGCGCTCCCTGTTTCCTTTTTTGCTGCCTCGTCTGCTGTTTTTCTCATCTTTTCGACCGTCATCAGATTTTCTTCCCTTTCTCATCGATCAGAACCCACTCCTCCCATAATTCATGCATTCTGGAAGGATCGATCTCCTGGCTGTTCTTGTGTTTGGCCGGCCGTATCATCCATTTTTCCTTAGAGGGGTTCAGTCTTGCTCCCCAGAAGCTGAAGGTGCTGTTGGCGCAGATGTTATGGCTGCAGCAGCTCATCAGTTCCATGTCAAAAAAGCTGTCCGCCCCCTTATTCCAGTCAACAATCGTATATTCCGGCCCGGCATAATGGGTGCGCAGATATTCTGTATCATCTGAAAACAGGTAAAAATGCGCATCCGTCACCCGCTCTCTGATAAACTGCTGCGCCGCCTCATAGTAGGCTTCCGTACAGATCCCGCCGAACATGCCCGCGTTCTCAGGATCCAGATAATCTCCCCGGCGGATATGAATGCTGACAGAATGTTCTGACTTCATTTTTTCTTTTGTCTTTTGATTCAGAATATTATTACTTTTCGGAAATTTTATCTTTTCTCGCAATAAAGGCAGAATATTCTGATAATATTTTTCACAAGCCCAAAATCCTTCCAGATATCGGTCTGTGAAGGAGAAAATTTCCGGATGGTACATGTCCCGTTCCAGGAAGCGCTTGTCTGTGGAGGGGATCGCCTTTTTCAACACCTTTTGGAACAGGCCGCCTCCTCCAAGAAGCGCCCGCTTCTCTTCCTCTGTACAGGATTCAAAGCGCAAGCCGCAGAACCTTTCCAGTTCCAGTTCCCGTCTGGCCAGCACCTTTTCCTGCTGGGCGGCGTCGCGAAACCAGGATACGTCCAGTTTTGCTTCCTTTCCCAGGCTTTTAAATTTCTCATAGAGCGCATATTGCTGCAACTGGTTGCCCAGCCCTCCCATCACACGGATAAGAATCATTCCTGCTCCTTTCTATACCCTCAGCCAACCCTGAATCTGTCATACATGGCGAACACAAGATGTCCCAGAACGCACCTGGCCGCCGTGGGCCGCCTGGCGATTCCAAAGAGAATTCGGTTTGCCGCATCCTGTGCCGCCAGCCCATGTTTGCAGATCAGGGCGCACAGTCCCTGTTCTTCGCATATCCGGCGGCTTCTGTCCGTATATCCCTTTGCCCCTGCGCGCACTTCGTTCTTCAGCGCCAGCAGATACAGATAGACACTCTCCTTTTCCCATTGTTCCTGCCAGCCCGGAGCCTGCTTTTCCCGAAAAATATCCCGGATGGTTCCGACCAATTCCCGGATGCCTTCATACATACGCTCATCATATGCATGAACTATGGATGCTGTGTTATATAAATAATGATAATAGAAAGCGTCCTTGAGGATCACCAGTCTGCTACAATCGCACAGGGCCGGAAGGACGATGTTCACATCCTCTCCCATCCGAATCCTGGGATTGCAGAAATCCAGGTTCTGAAAGATAAGTTCCCGCGAGAAAAGCTTCATGCAGCGCGACATGGATACAGTCCGCCGTTCCCTCCCAAGAAGGATTCCTTTGACCTGCTCCAGGCTCTTTCCCGTATACACGCCGGGCTCCAGCTCGTGCGTATGTTTCTGGCTCCCGTCCGGCCGTTCGATCAGGAAATTACAGCAGATGATTTCCCCAGGGTTCCCTTCCGCCCGCTTCATCATCTCTTCGATCATGCATCGTTCCACCCAGTCGTCGCTGTCCACAAAGGTGAGGTAATCTCCCGTAGCCATCTGTACCCCGGCCATCCAGGCCGACATCAGGCCGCCGTTTTCCTTGTGAAGCACACGAATCCGCCCGTCCTGGGCTGCAAAGCGGTCGCACATAGCCGGGCTTTCATCCCTGGCTCCATCATCCACCAGAAGGATTTCCAGGTTCGGATAGGTCTGCCCCGTGATGCTGTCCACGCAGCGTTCCAGATAATCCTGGGCATTATAAACCGGAACGATCACGCTGACCGTCCTGCCTGCCGCCGTATCCTTTGGCTGCCCGGCTGCCGCATGTTCTCTCTCGGATGCTCTGTTTCTTTCCATACTGCTCTCTTTCTCCGCTTCCATGCTCTTACCTTCCCGCCATGCCATCGCAGGCGGTCTCCTTATCTGGAAGCGTCTTAAATTTTAGAAGCTTCTTAATCTGGAAGTTCCTTCGCCGGAACGCCCGCCACATGCGCCCCCTCGCGCAGGATCGGCCGGGTCACCACGCAGCCGGCGCCCAATGTCACGCCGTCCGCTACGGTTACATCCCCGATCACACAGCTTCCCCAGCCGGCGGTGATGCGGCTGCCCAAAACGGGGCTTTTCGTTCCGGCGCCCGTATTGCCCAGGCAGAACAGGCCGCTGATGCGGCAATCCTCTCCCACTCTGGCATCTTCGTTGATCACGATAGGAGCGATATGATAGATCATCAGGCCCTTTTCAAAGCAGTTCTCCGGAATCTCAAAACCCAGGCGCAGTCCCAGCGCATTCTTTCTGCGGTGATGCCACGCAAAGGCAGCTTTCCAGCCCCTGTTCTTATAATATTCCGCCAGGCGGAGCGCCTTCTGATGCCGCCAGATGCGCCAGAATTTCGAGCGCATCAAAAAACCGCTGCACAGATCTTTCCAGCCTCCCGGAAAGTAGAGCGCCCGTTCGCAGGAAAGATATTCCTTTAACTCGTTTCTGCTGCGTATCATCCGCGGCTCCTTTCCCAATGAAGGCTGTCATTCAGCGTCTGGAACACCTTCTGATTGACCGCTTTATAATCAAACTGCAGGGATTTCTGATACGCTTCCCGGCAGTATCTTTCATATTCCGCACAGATCCGATCCATGGCCGCATGGATCTGTTCCGCCCTTCCGTCCGTCACTTCCGAATCCAGCCCATAGGTGAGCACTTCCCGAATTCCGCCCACATCCGTGGTGATGACGGGCAGGCCGCACCCAAGCGCTTCCAGGATGGTCATGGGGATCCCTTCAAAGGTGGAATTCATCACCAGCACGTCCGACTCGCACATGGCCTGCTGCACCTCATCCGGCCGCACCGCGCCAAGGAAATGGATCCGATCACAGCCTGCGGCCAGCCTTTCCAGGCTTTCCCTCTCTTCCCCATCGCCCAGGATGGTCAGGCTGCAGTCTCTGTGGTAGTCTCTTACCGCCTCAATGATGGGCCCCACATTCTTAACCGCAGACAGACGGCCTGCGTAGAGGAAGCGCACCGCATCCGCATGCAGCCTTCTTTCCCTGTAGGGTTGGCAGACGATGGAATTGCCTACCTGGATCACATGCGGATTATATCTGCTGTAGGCTTCAAGCGTTTCCTTTTCCAGGACGAACACAGCCGTGCTTCGGCGGATAACATGCATCAGGAAGCCCTGGAACAGCTTGCGGACGATTGGCGCCTTCTTAAAGAAGCGCACCCGTTTCCACATGTCCAGATAGGTTCCGTGCGAAAAGACATAACAGACCGCACCCGGCCGGATCAGGCGCACCGCGCCAAAGGCTTCCGGCGTATGGATGTAGTTGCTGTCTTCCTTCCGAATCACGATCAGCTTCCGGTATTTCCACAGGCCCTTCACATACTCCAGACGTAAGGATCTGCGCACCTTTCCCAGATCAGTCTCAGCCTGGGTCACCGCCAGGAAGGAAAAACGGGCCCCTCCCGTCTCCACCGTCTGGATCCTGCCCACACTCGAAGGCTCGCAGGAGACGCCCACCAACAGTACATCCTGAACATGCTGCGGGTATGCTTCCGCCAGATAGCGCAGGAAATTCTGAATGCTCGTCACCTGTCCTCCCACCGGATAGTCACGAAAATTTCCGGTATCATATAAAATCAAACGGCTCACTATACTTCCTCCATTCGTCCGAACAGTTTCAGCGTAGGCCCGTCGCTCCATGGATAGGCCGCATAGCGCTGTGGATATTGGGCGAAGCCTTCACACTCCGCCGAACAGTGTTCCACCCGCCCGTTTTGTATACAGGACAATAGGAACCTGGCGGCAGCCAGCACGCTCCGGGTAACGCTTTCTGCCTCCTCTCCCTCAAACAGGCCGTTCTGTTCCCCTATCAGCAGCGCACAGGCAATCATGGCTGTGGCGGAGGAATCCGCGGGCCCGTCCACGGCAGGCAGGAGCCAGGCAAAGCTGCCGTCCTGCCTTTGTCTGGCGATCGCAGCCCGGGCCAGGGCGCGGAAATGATCCTGCATGAAGGGGACCTGCGGGGTGTTGGCGGGAAGCTGCTCCAGGCTTTCCGCGATGCCGCCCATCAGCCAGCCCACAGCCCGTCCCCAGCCCACGCAGCCGTATTTCATCCCCGATACGCTGTCATAACCATGGTAAGGCAGGCCGGTTGCTTCATCCATGGCATGATCCAGAAAATGGACGATCTGAACTACGCCCAGCTTCACCAGGCTTTCCTCCCCTTTCAAAATGCCGTATCTGCACAGGAAAGGACAGATCATTCCGATGCCGTCCGCATAGATATGGCTGATATCCCGCACCCGGTAAGGCAGGTTGCCCTGCTCATCCCTGGGGCAGGCCTCCAGCCATGCGGCGAGGCGCGCTGCGGCGTTCAGGTATTTTTCCTTCCGGCTGCTCTCATACAGATCCAGAAGCGGCATGCCGTTGGCCACATTGTCCACATAGTACAGCGGCATCCCTTTTTTGATCCATTTATCAAAGTAGGCCTCCAGCGTTTTGGCGCTGCGGTTGTCCCAGGCTCCGTTCAGGATCTCCGAAAGGCCGCCGGCCAGGAGGGCGTTCGGCCAGAAGTAATGATCCATGGGGGGCAGTTTACGCATCAGAATGTATTTCTTGATACCCCTTTTCAATTTTTCCTTTCCGGTAAGAGCGGGCCAGGTAAAAATTGTTTTCGCCACCTGCTCCTGAAGGGCATTGATTTTCGTTATGGTCTCCGTACTTTGTAAAAATTCCTGTAATCGTTCCATCCTTGTCCAGCTTCCCCCCGCTCGTATCTCATTTTTCTTCCAGCAGCCGGCTCAGCATGCGGCCGGTCTGTCTGGCCCGCTCCAAATAGCCGGGCATCACTGAAGCCAGCCGTTTGCGGATCCCATCTTCCTGGCTGCGCAGCCAGTCAAAGCCGTCCGCCAGTTCTTTTTTGTCCTTCAATTCCTGCACCGGAATCACATACTTCTCCCAGGTCCCAAACAGATCCAGAGCGATTCCCCGCGCTTTCACGGAATAGCCCACAACCAGCGTTGGCACCAGGGAAGAGTAAGCTGCTATCGTTGCATGGGTTCTCGCTCCGATGAAGAACCGGCATCTGGCGATATAGCCTTTCAGCTGCTCACAGCTGGCATCCTCGATCATCACCACCCGGCCCGTGCTCTGGAATTCCCGGTACAGGGCGCGAAGCACCGTCCGGTCATCATTATTTTTCCATACCACATGGGGGATCAGGGCGATTCCCAATTCTGTCGTGTCCAGCACATGGCGGATGAGCTGCCGGTAGTTCTCCATGGTGATGCCCTGCTCCTGCTCTCTTCCCACCACCATAGGACTCACGTTCAGTCCCAGCATCTGGCCTTCCACGAAGCCGGGAGGGGCGGGAAGCCGCTCGCTCTTCAGAAGGAAGGCGGGATCCGGGGCCAGATAGCTCTTTTCTTTCAGCCCCACCTGGGTCAGCGCCTGCCAGGTAAGAGACTCCCTGGCGATAATGCAGCTGTAACGTCCCAGATCCTCGAGGATATCCGGATCCGACAGCAGTTCCGGTTCGATGGAACAGCCAAGAAGCACGGTCATGGCTCCCTGTCCCGTAAACAGCCGGTTGGTATACTTCAGGTCCTTTAGCAGCAGATCATAACAATAGTTGTCTCCCCCGATGGAGATGTTCATCTGACGCAGGTTTCTGCCGCAGACCTCGCGGAACCGGTAATGGAAGGCCGCTTCCGGATTATGAAAAAGGCGCTCCTTCAAATAATAGTATACATGGACGAAAAACTTCTTCCGCACCTTTCTCTCTTCCAGAAAGACCGCCATTCCCTTGAGCGAATAGGCCTCATCCTCCTGCACACTGTTCGTCATGACGATGGCCGGCTTGGGCAGCATCTTGATGACCGTGTTGGCGATGGCCTCACAGCCATGGTTGCCGCTGCCGGCATGCATGTATAAGACAATTTTATCTTTCTTTCCTCTGTATCTTTCCATCATTGCTCCCATCTGCGCGCTCTGGTGCGCATTCTAATTCCGGGAAAGTGAAAGCGCTTTTCTTTCACTCTTCTTCTCATCATTCTGCCCCTTTCCGACCGCCTTTCCAGATATGGTACAGCTTCAGATACAGCCCGGGCGCGCGCAGAAACAGCCGACCCTTCACTCTGTATCCGCGCGGCAGAAGCTTCCGCTGCCCGGCCGCTCCCAGCCGTTTCCAGGCCTCCTGTGCCGCGCTGCGGCATTCCTTCAGATAAAGGTCCTCCGTCCCTATGACTCGCCCGGAAAGCAGGGCAAGCTTTCCCGCCACAAGAAGGGCTCCCTGGAACAGACAGACATCCGTGCGGACGGCCGCGCGCGCGGAGATTTGCTCCATATCGGGCCGCACCAGTTCCCAGCAGCGAATCTGATCCATATAGGATGGCTTGAATCCGGAAAACATGGCGCCTCCCTCATTCTGGTAATAGCAGTAATCCTGACCGGGAAGCACGCAGACACGGTTCAGCGCGGGCAGCAGCTTGGAAAGGAACAGCAGGTCTTCCCCGATGGAAAGTCCCTCCTTAAACCGCACGCTGCCAATGAGTTCCCGCGTATACAGAACGCTCCAGCAGCGGGTGTTTCCGCACAGCAGGTAGTCTTCCACATATGCTTTGGGTTCCAGAACCCTTACGCCCTTCGCCCCGGCTTCCTCCGCCGCGCCCTCCGGCCTGCGGGCGCCGTCCGTCTCCTTCGGCCTGGAACCGGCACCTTCCTGCCGCCTCTGCCGTCTCTGTGCTTCTCCCACCTCCAGGAAGCCTGACACTGCCATATCCGCTTCGTGCTGCAGCAGGCAGGAAAGCTGTTCGGACAGCATTTCGGGCTGGATCCAGTCATCCGCATCCACAAAAGAGATATAGTCCCCCTTCGCTTCCTCAAGTCCCAGATTGCGGGCGCTGGAGACCCCTCCGTTCTCTTTCTGCAAGAGGCGGATGTGTCTTTTCTTCCCATCCTGCCCTTTTATTGAAAGCCCGGCGGATGCCGGTTGTTCTGTTCCGCATAAGCGCGCGTCCTGCGCCGGCCTGCCCGGGATGGAACCTGAACTGCCGTTCCCCTCTTTCCATTCATAGGAGTGAATGAACGCCTTTATCCACTCCGCGCTTCCATCTGTGGAACCGTCATCCACAAGCAGGATTTCCAGATTCGGGCAGGTCTGGGACAACAGGCTTTCCAGGCAGTCCGGGAGATATTGCTTCGCATTATAGACCGGCACGATCACCGAGATGAGCGCATTTTTGCCGCAGCTGCTTCTTTTCACTCCGTAAGCACCTCCCAGTACAGACGGGTGCGGCTGTCCCAGTCGAACCGTTTCACATTCTCATAGCCCTTTGCGATCAGTTCCTCCCGCAGCTTCTCATCCTCCAGGAGACGGTTCATGCACGCTACAATGCCGGAACGGTCATCCGGATCCACCAGCAGCCCTGCATCCCCGATCACCTCAGGCAGAGCGGTGCGATTGGAACAGATCACGGGCACGCCCAGCTGCATGGCTTCCAGGGGCGGAAAGCCGAATCCTTCGATCAAGGACAGGAAGAGGAAGGCCCTCGCCCCCGCCATCAGGCTGTGCATCTCTTCCGCGCTTTCAATATAGCGATAACAGGTGATGGATTCTTTTACCTCTGCGGGCAGCTGCTCCCCTCCGTCTATGCGTTCCGGGCTGTCGATCCCCACCAGCACCAACCGAGCCGGTTCCTTTGCCTGTTTGTAATAAGCCTCATAGGCGCGCAGCACGCCAATGGCGTTCTTATGAGGAAGGCCGGAAGCCGCAGCATAAAAGTAGGGTCCATCCGGTTTCAGGCTGCAGTCTCCCTCAGCACGGGCCACCGAATTGATCCCATTATAAATCACCCGCACTCTGCTGCCGCTGCCCGGGCACATTTCGTCCACTTCTTTCCTGGAAAACTCCGAAATGGTGACGATCCTATGCGCATGCTTCATGGAAGCCTTCAATCTGCTCATGATATAGGCATTCTCCACCCGGTTTAAGACGCCTGGAAAATGCTTGTCATAGTAAAACGGGATCAGGTCATGAATGATCACAATCTCCTTCCCCCGATAGAAAAGCGGCCTGTAGCCTCTGGGAAACAGAAGGCGATCCGCCTGGAAACGGCGGGCAGCAAAAGGCACCAGAAACAGTTCCCATACCATACAGTACAGCTTGCTCTTCGGATTTCCCTTCATCTGCACGAAACGCACGCCAGGAATGTCGAAATCCTTCCGGTTCCATTCATTTCCCAGAACCACGATTTCCTCACAGTGTTCCCCGTTTTGGTTCGTCTGCGCCAGATGCGCCGTCAGATTCTTCGCCAGATTGTAGATTCCGATGCTCTTTCCCAGTCCTTTTACCAATTTAAAACAGTCTATCACCAGACGCATAGCCACACCTTCCTTCTTCCCGCCAACCGCAGCAAGCAGTCCCGGTTTCATCCTTTCCAAACCTTTCGCCATTTGAGACGCCGCATAAGCCTACGCCCTAGAAAGCAGCCTCCAGCCTCTCCAGATATAGTCTTCCCGCACCTGACAGCCACCATCCGCTTGGGCCCCAGCCGTTTTCGTCCCGGTCGTTTTCATCCCAGACGTTTTTGTCCCAGATGTTTTTGCCCCAACCGTTTTTCTCCCCTCCGGCACATTCCGGCGCACCAGGCCGATCCAGTAGGATCCCATGAGAAACAGCGCATAATTGCGCCCCATGAATACGGATACAAAATGTGCCTCCACCAGGGTATACAGCGCGATGGAAGTGAGCATCATGAAGCCGAACGCATCTTTTCTTCGCCTGCACTCCCACATCAGAAGGGCATACATGACCACATAAACCGCCCCGGGAATGATGCCGTACCAGTAAAACAGGCGGACGTAGCCCAGGTCAAAATATTTCACATTCTCCGGCGAGGAAAACAGGCTCCAGTTGCGCAGCATGCCGCCTCCTCCTTCCAGCGTGTTCATGCTGGTGATCCGCCCGGTGAACAGATAATCGTACGGATAAAAGGGCCCCGTATAGGGCTCATAGTAGGCGATCCAGACTGAAAGCACCACGCAGCCCGCAAAGGCCAGGATGCCCGCCAGATAGATCAGCTTTCCTTCCCGCACCCGCTTCCAATATGCCAGAAGGACGGACAGAAACAGGGTAAACATCAGGATCAGAATCCCGGTTCTGGAACGGGTCGGCAGATACAGCAGGATGCCCGCCGCAGCGATGGCCGCATAGTGCCAAAGCCGCATGCGTTCGTGATACAGCCAGATCAACAGCATCGAAAGCGCCCAGAACAGGCAGTAGCAGGCGTTGGGATGGCCCAGGCCGAAGCAGTAGCGAAGCCCGCGCTCCCCCGCATCTATGATGTACATCTTTCCCAGTATGCCGGCAGCCGCCAGGCCCGCCAGCGCCAGGCAGCCGGAAAGCGTCATCCAGAAAGCGAGCTTCAGCGCCCGTTTCACATCCATATCTTTGAACGCGGCGCAAAACACCACCAAGCGCACCGCCTCATCTCGCGCAGAAAACAGATAGCACAGCCCTGCGATCACCATGAAAAAGGCCAGGCACAGCCATTCTTTCAAGGTGAATTTGCTGCAGGCGACTTTGAGCGCAAACAGCAGGAAGGTGACGCGAAACAGCTGTCCCTCTATGGGATTGGTGTACGCGCTCGTATCCACCAGCATGATGAAAAGCTCCAAAACCAGCCCCAGCCAAAAACAGAACCGTCCCACCGCCTGGATGCGGTTCTCCCATGTTCTTTCCTTATCCATTCCCATGGCTTTTTGTACCGTCCTTTCCATTCCCCGCAGGGGGAACGCCCCATACGCCGCTGCCGCTCACAGGATGACCGGAAGCGGGCGGTTTGGCATGCAGCTATGCGCCGCCGCGCGCCAGCCCCAGCTTATGGCGCAAGCCGTTCCAATAGCCCAGCACCGTATTGTGCCAGAACCACCTTGCCCGTTCTTTCATGTATTCCGGGAAAGAGGCCCCGCAGGATAACGCCCTTTTCCAGCCCTGGCCGTACATGACGGTCAGCCGGAGCATTTCCCGCCTGCAGGCTTCATTGGCCGAAAGGCCGTATTTCTGATACATGAGCAGGCTGTCCTGATATTTTCGGATATCCTTTTCGGCAAACATGCCTGTATACTGCTCTTCATGGATGCCGATGGAGATCAGCGGTTCCTTTGTGGCGGCAAAATACGGATTTTTCTGCAGGATTTCAAAATACAGAAACATATCCGAAGCCCAGTTGCTTTTCTCGTCAAACCGGGCGCCGCAGGCGCGGTAAATGGTAGCGCTTGGCGCGCCGATCTCGTTTCCCAGGAACAGATGGCGGTAATCCGTCCGCAGCCGTTCCAGATAGGCGTCGTTCGCGGCCCTGGTCCAGGTTCTCTTCTCCGATACCTGCATGGTGCCGCAGAATGCCAGCGAAGCGTCCGGCCGTTCGTCCAGCATGACGGCCAGCTTTTCCAGACTGTCCGGGTAAGTGAACCAATCATCGCTGAACATGATCTTAATATAGCGCCCTTGCGCCATATCCAGCGCATGGTTCCAGTTGAAAATATGGCCCAGAGGCTTTTCGTTGTGCGCATAGCGCAGCTTCCGCCCTGCCCCCTCCCAGGAAATGCCGGGCTCTTTTTCTTCCCGGATCCGCTCCGCCAGTTCCTGTATCCGGCTGTCCGTGGAATCATCAGAAAGAATGACCTCTATATCCTGCAGCGTCTGTTCCGCCACCGTGGATAAAAGCTTTTTCACCTGGGATGCGTTATTATAACAAGGGACGCAGATGGATACCGCAGGAGCCTGCGCTTCCTCTTCTTCCGGACATTCTGTACCCGGTTCGGTTCCTTCCGGGCATTCCGCCTTTGGCAGATCGTTCTTCTGCTTCACTGCGCCGCCTCCTTTCTGTCTTTTTAGCATTTTTGCGCTTTTTTTCTGAATATTCTTTTAAATTTATATAAACCGCAAAATTTACAGAATATTTTGTCTATTTTAATTTAAAACGCATACTTCGTTCCATGTGAAAGCAGCAGTCCGTCCGTTAATTCCACGCATAAAATAATGGTGTTTTCATCATCGAAGTTAGTATGCCCATTATCGATCCATTCTGCAAAAACACTTTTTAGTTTCTCAGCAATCAGGCAGTTTTCTTCTTTACCGAAATAACCTAAGCTGCTACCCTTTCCGTGCGCGGTAAACCAATCGCCCGCTATCGCGACATTCGAATTTTTTTCTATCTGTTTCATTTTATTTGAACGCGCATCTGTAATAATATAGAAGGAGCCTTCCTCATAATACGCATTTACATTCCGGACATATGGCACTCCTTGATCCTCCGTTGCCAATGCGATCACCGTATCTTTTCCAAAACGTTCGCGCATAATTTTTTCAGCTTCCAGGCTCAATTCTCTCATGAGGTTATCTCTCCTATATATTGATATTGGGATGGGCAGGCTCCTCCTGTCATTGACAGATGCGTCCGCCTATGCCTTCCCCGTCAGTTTCCTCATCACCCGCTTCACGCCCCGTCCGGCCCGGTAATAATTCTTCCGGAACCAGGATGCCGCATGCCGCAGCGCTTTTTTGTAAGAGGGTTCTTCCTTCAGGATCAGGAAGTCATATTCCTCGCGATGTTTTCGGAGATATTCCGGATAAGTCTCATCGATCTCCACCCGCTTGAAGCTGGCATTTCTTCCGAACAGATCCTTCCCATCCTTGATATTGTCCACCACCCCGGAAAGGATCTCCGCCTTGTTATATTCCTGATGGGCCGCTGAACGCACCTTCTCCGCCACGCGTTTTCTGGCGTTCTTCTCGCCGTGCCCTCCCATGTATCCGAAATGCCACCCGCCGTCCGCCACACGGATGCCGATCTCCTTGCGCTCCGGGAAACGCAGTTCTCCCAGCTTAAGGCCTTGTTCCCGCAGCAGCCGGTAGCTGCACATTTTGGAGCCGATCCACTGCTTTTTCTCCACACCTGGAAACTCCCCCGCATAAGAGAGCAGGTTGCCGGAGACCTCCTCCATGTTCAGATAGCAGTAAAACATGCGCTGGGCAAAATGATAGATCTTCGTGGGGTCAAAATGTTCCAGGATCTCCTTCACCTTCTCGGGGTTCGGTATCTCATCCAGGTCGCTGAAAAGGATGATATCTTCGTCCGTGCAGCCGGCAAGCCCCCTGCCTACGGCATTTTTCTGAAAGGTATCCCGGTCATGGGTATAGCCGGGCGGCGTATCATCCACCACAACATGGATGATTTTATCCGCAAATTCTGAGAACATTTCTTTATTTTCTTCATAGTACAGCGGCTTTGGCTGGCCGGAAAAGGTCTCCGTGGCTTCGCTGATGACGAACCGGTCAACCACCGGAGCCATCACATGCAGCCGGAGTTTCAGAATATCCAGTTCATTGAAAAACTGAAAGCAATCGTATACCATTCTTACCTCCCTGCCTTTCCGTTCACCATGCGGCCGTGAAGCCTTCTGGCCGCATCGATCAGCGGATGCTTCCGGCGAAAATCCGGATATCCCGCATTGGTCCCCGCCCATTTATGGAACAGAAAGGGCGTAATGCCCTGGATCTCCGGTATCATGTTCTCATGGCCGAAATACTTTGCCACTTCCAGGGGCGCGATCCGCATTCCTTCCGCCTCCAGCAGATGGCGGATCCTGCAGCAAAGAAATCCATCTTCATTATACCAGCCTTTCTCCGGCGTCCAGGGCACCTGTGCCTTCTTCGGATAGTCCAGCAGGCGTTTGCTGCGGATGCCCACGCTGTTGCCCACCCGGCAGATATTGCCGTGAATGTCCCGGTAGGTGGTGTCGTCCCCCTCTTTCGGCAGAGGCCAGGGGGAGCCGATATAATCATAGTCCAGGAATTCCTTCCGCCACATCTCCGGATGCACCACAAATCCGTCATAGTGCACCAGCAGGACGAAATCCGTCTCGATATAATCTCCCAGATCATAAACCGTCTTATAATTAAAATCATCAATGCTGCAAAGCTTCGAGGTATGCCGGTAATGAATCCCCTTCGGAAGGAACCGGGGCTTCTTATGCGTGATGATCAGCGCATCCGCAAAATGAATTCCCCGCATGCTGTAATGCATCGCCTTGATGGTCTCCCTCACCCTCACGCTGGTCATGGCGCAGAGCGTCACGTTGGGGAGTTGGAGTTTGTCTTCTTCTTTCATGGTTGCTCCATCTGCGCGCATATGCGCGCGTTTATAATCAGGTACAAAAAAGCGCTTTTTCACGCTTGTCTCCATATCCGGGCATGTTGTGCCCTTCCCTATTTCAGCAGCAGCGCCAGCACCTTCGGCCGCGCCCCTTTCTGATACCGGAATCCGAAATGATGCCGGATAATCTCGGGAATATAGTACTGCTCTTTATAAATTTTCAAATATCCCTGTTTCATCATCACATGGATTTCTGACGGGGAAAGAGGCAGCTTCTCCGGATTAAGCGGGAGGAACTTCTCTGTCTCATCCAGGTCTTCCAATTTTTCAAAAATCTCCTTCAAAGAACGGATCTCCTGCTTGATCTCTCCCACCTTCCCTTCTGAACAGCCTACGATCGCTTTTTTTATCTCTGTGGGCATGATGTATCTGTCCGGATAAGAAGACAGATTGACCGTAGCCCAGCTTTGCGTTGAATACTTCAGGAACCGGACAATATCCCTTGCCTGAAGCTGTCCGTTGAAATCCGACAGTGCCGCGATGACCCATCTGGAGGTATATGCTTCCTTGGAATCCTTTCTTCCCAGTTTGCTTCCCCAGAGCAGATTCAGCTTCTGTTCCACCAACTCCCTGGAAGCCCTTGGAAGCGGGACGGGAAGGCTGAACCTTGTCCCTTCCGCCTGCTGTGCGATCCAAAGCGCCAGCCTCAGAGCCTCCGTCTGGGACCAATTCAGTTCATATTGGGAGAATTGCGCGCGGAATTGTTCATAATTCGTCGTAATCGCATCCTCTGCAAGATCCTTCCTGAGGAAAATCACGATTCCGATCCGTCCCCGGCCCATCTCTCCAATCCGGTTTGGCAGATCACGGCATAACACCCGTATTGCCCCTTTTGCCGCTTCCGACAATACCGATTCGTCAAATAACGTCTCCACTCCATCCAGAATGAATACGATCCGTTTCTTCTCCCCCTCCAGCCTTTCCGCCAATTCGGAAAAACTTCCGTTCTCCCCTGCCGATTCCAGAAGACAGCGTTCCCAAAAATCCCGCCATTCGGAGGATGTATGCTCTTGTTTTCGGAACGCTTTCATTTTATCCTCATTCGAAGCATATACGAACTCCCCAGGTGCGCCCCATCCCAGGCCTTCTCTCGCATAATCAATGCATTTTTGCAATAACGGCTGAAATACCTTTCTGTCTTCACTGGCCAGTACCGGAATAATGTATGTCTCTTCCCTGTTCTCCCTTCCGGAATCCTTCTCCACTGTCCGGACAAACTGGTTCCAGCTCTTATTAATCAAAAGCTGTTTATACAGATAGGTTTTTCCGGAGCCTTTTGCTCCTAACACCACAATCTGAGGGACTTCCCTGCGGAAGTCTCTGGCGATCCGTTGGATCACATCCGTGCAGAGCATATTGGAGGATGCGGTTCCCTCCGCCACAAGTTCCTTATCGGTAATTTCAAAAAGGCGCTTCAGTACCTTCTGCACTTCTTCCCGGATCGGCACGTCTTGTACAGGTTCCCCGCCGTCAAACAGTTCTCTCACAAGCCGAGCCGTTTCCTTACGCATTCCGGAGCTTCTCAGCTTTGCGCACACCTGGGCAATTCCGTCCAGATGGATCAGGGCGCTGTCAAAACCGAATCCTGTAATCGCATCAGAAAGGCCAACATTGCCCTCCTCTTCCGTCCCGTCAACCGCCCTCCCCGTCATGCAGGTCCGCGCGTTTCATTCTCCATTTCTTCGCTGAAAAGTTCCGATGGCGGAATCATGGTCAGCAAAATCTGCGGAACAGCGTTTTCATCATTAAAATAATCCATTACCAATCTCAGCAGCATGCTTGTGCCGCGCACAGACTGTCTGGAGGTGGATGTCACAAAGAATTTCTTCACCCTTGGATCGAAAATATACGGCGCAGAATATTCGCTAACTCCTGCCCTCAAATCAATAAAAACGATATCCGCTCCGAGCTTTTTGCCTAATGAAGAAAAGAATTCCGGCAGGATAAACTTATTCTCGCTGGAAGACAGCAGGATTTCCGGGCTGGCATATACATCCATTAGCTGGCTCTCTTCCAGGTAAGTGGGGATGAACAAATGTTCTCCAGAAAGGGACTCTGTCTCAAAGGTCAACACGGATTTCTCCACCAGGCCGCTGATTTTCTCTGTCAGTTCATCCGTAAATCCATTCACATGTATCAGGGACAGCACATCCAGATAACTGATCTCGCAGCGGTTATTCTGTTCCTCCGCCATCCACGTCAGGCCCGGCGCTTCCAGATCAGCGTCAATGATGAGCGCCTTCTTTTTTCCCTCAAAGCATTCCGTCAGTTCCCTTACAAAACTGATCAGGGAGAGCGTTCTGCCTACGCCGCCTTTATAGGAGTGGAAAGCGATCACCGGCACGCCGGGCAGCGGCTTGTCGGGCAGGGATGGCTGACGGCCGCCGCTTAAATAAATATTCTTAAATAAAGGCGCAATCACCCTCTCCTGCCCGGCCGCTTCCGGTTCAAGGGTATATATAATCTGTATTTTCTGGCCTGTAAAGGGCAAAACGATACATTCCTCCCCCTCCAGATACAGGTTTCCGAAAAGGTTCTTCCAAAAAGTCTCCGTCTTCTCTTCCGAATTGACAAAGACCTCCGCCATCGTGCTGTATACATCGATATCCGTCCAGCTTTTGGGCCATTTGGCTCTGTTGCGGAACAATTCTATCTCAATATCTTTCCATGTATAGAATCTTCTCATACACACCTCACTAGATCCCTTCATCCAGCCATTTGGCAATGTTCACCAAGGTTTTCTCTACCTCGTCTTCTTCCCTGGCATCCAATGTTTCAATCCCATACCTCCACAGCTGGTTAAATTCCCTCGCTCCCACGCTCTCCTGCGATTTTAAGCGGATTGGCCCCAGCGGAAACCTTGCTTCCACACCGGCCTTTTTCAGCATAATGTTCAGATTATGCCCGTCCCTCTCCAGCTTTTCCAGACCTTCGCATGTCCACAGTTCTTTATAGGTATTTTTCATTTCCCGCTTCAGAAGTTCGCACTTCAGACCGCATTCCACACAGTAAAACAGAATAAGCCGTCTGGTTTTATCACATCCGCTGTTGCTGTCGGAAAGCTTCCGGTAACAGTCATAGTGTGTCTTAAAACTCTTTTTGAATTCTCTTTTCGTAACGTCCCTCACAAATACCCGCTGCCCCTTTTCTCTCTGTCCTATAAAACTGTGCGCCTTGACGCTCTATCCCACATTCTTACCATAGGGCACCTTCCACCCCGCCCGCCTCGTCAGCGAATACCAGATCTTGCGCAGATAAAACATGCCATAGCGCACTCTGCTCTCCAGCCTGCACCAGGCCGCTTTCATCCCCTCCGGACGCTTTCCCGCGTTTTTGTACTTCCCGGAAGTTTTCTTATAAGCTTCCAGCTCCTGCCTGCATTCCTCAGGCGTAAAGAGCCGGCCCGACCGATCCTGATATTGAAAAATGCTGTAGATATTCTGCTCCGAGGCCCAGTATCCGTCGGATACATTGTGCCTGGCCCAGTATTTGGGCGCGATGGCGGCCTGCAGCGTGGTAGACGTATACGCGGGGAAAAAGGCAAAGCTGGAATTAGACAGCAGCAGATAACGGGCATTTTTCAGCATCACATAGTCCCGATCCAGATCGGAATGGTACACCGGCAGCCCGGGAAGCAGCTTATGCGCAGCCTCCGGATCATCGGTCACGATGATAAATTCCATATCAGGCCGGATCTTGCGCATGTTCTTCATGCCCTTCAGCCAATATCCTCTGGACAGATACAGTTCCGGATGCCCGGTATACTCCCCGCCCCTCAGATTCAGGATGCACAGGTTGTCCCGGGTGAATTCATGAGTATCATATTCCGGCCGCACCCGCAGCCACTCCCGGATCTGTTCCCGGTACCTGGCAAAATACCGCTCATCCTGCATATTTCCATAGATCAGCGTATTGTCCGGCAGGCTGTGAAGCGCCCCGTCCTCTCCCGCCACATAACAGCCGTGTTCCATGTCGTGGGCAGAGGTTCCCTGGAAAAAACGCAGCTCCTTTTCATCATAGCGGCACAGTTCCTCTTTTCTGACGCCGGAAGAACGCGCTGCACACGCGCCGGAACTGTCTGCCGCAGCCATACCCGTCCCGTCCTCCGCAGCCGGAGCCAAACCGTCCTTCGTCCCCGTCTCAATCCGCTCTCCCAGATCCATATCCATGAAATACATGCCTTTTTTGCTGTGTATATTGACAGCCAGCTGTTCCTGGCCCGCCGTGCCGAAGGCACAGCCCCTCTCCAGGGCAATACATCTGGCCGTCACATAGCTAAACAGCTGGTTTCCCAGCCCCTGCCCCTTTAAAAATTCTGTTCCGATCACGCCTGCTCCCATCTGCGCGCTTCCTCGCACCGCGGCATTATAAGGTTCCCTTTGTCATCATGATTTTGCAGTTATCCACATTGTAGATGATATCACAATTCTCTATGGTCCGCAATCTGTGGGCAATGATGACCATGGTCTTGCGGCCGTGGAAGCTCTCGATGGCCTCCATGATCGCCGACTCCGTATCGTTGTCCAGGGCGGACGTGGCTTCGTCAAAGATCAGGATCTCCGGATTGTGATACAGCGCCCTGGCGATGCCGATTCTCTGACGCTGTCCGCCGGAAAGGCGCACGCCACGGTCTCCCACGCTGGTATAGAGCTGCTCCGGCATCTGCTTCACGAAATCCTTCATCTGCGCTTCCTCCAGCACCTCCCACACCCTGTCGTCGTCAATCTCATCCGGCTCCACGCCGAAAGCGATGTTCTCTCTAAGGGAGTCATCCGTCAGGAAGATGGTCTGGGGAATATAGCCGATATTGGACAGCCACTGAGGATAGTTGTCAAACACGTTCACGCCGCCGCAGGTGATCGTTCCTTCTTTTACCTTCAAAAGGCCCATCAGGATATCCACACTGGTGGTCTTTCCGCCTCCGGAGGGGCCCATGATCCCCACCGACTTGCCGATGGGAACCCTCATGCAGGCGTCTTCCAGCACGTTCTTGTCAGAATTCGGATAACCGTAGGTAATGTGATCCATACGGATTTCCCCTTCGATCGGGATCGTCACTCCTGCGTCTTCCTCTTTGCCGTGATATTCCCCGTACTTCGTATAATCGCTGAAATCCACATTTTCATAGACGTATTCCAGGGACGGCTGGTAATAAGCGATATTGGTCATGTGGCCGTTGAAACGGTTGACGCTTGGGATCAGCCGGGTGGCCGCATAGCCGAAGGCCGCAATCTGAGCCACCATGGCCGTCAGGTCTTCGCCCATCAGGATATAAACCGCCAGATAAGCCAAAATGCCGCTGATACAGACCGTCTCGATGAGAAGACGGGGAATGTTGTTGAGCACCGTGTATTTGCTGGTCACTTCTCCGGCAATCTGGGAATACTTTCTGAAATTGCGGGCAAAGAAAGCTTCCCTGTGCAGGATCTTCACATCCTTGATGCCATAGATGGACTGCAGCCTCCATTTGCCCATGCGGCTCTGCACCCGCTGGGATTTTAACCCCATCACGTTCAGCTTGGGCTTCATGATCCGCATAATGATCAGGGTCAGTCCCACTAGAAGGCCTCCCATGATCAGCGTCATCTTCCAATCCACCACCAGAAGGAATACGCAGATAAAGAGCGCCACCACGCCCTCGGATGCCAGCTGAATATATTCCATCAGGATGGTGAATACCTTGGGCACGTCGCTGTCCACCAGCCGGAATACGGTGGGAATATCCGCGTTCAGATAGAATTCATAGGGCCGGTTCAGATACTCTTCCAGCATGTAGCTGACCGTCCGGAACTGGTTCCTGTTGACGAACACGGACTGCACATAGGTGACCAGAAGCAGAAACAGGTTCTTCACCACAAAAACGAGGATAATCAGCAAAAGGAGTATCAGAATGAACTGATTGAAATTGTCCTCCGACAGGGTGAAACCGAACCAGGCGCACACCGTCTGCACCGTCTCATTGGTGATCATGCCGTCCCGGTCGATGATCGCCTGCACCAGCGGCAGGACCGCAGTGACGCCTACGGTCTCCAGCATGCCGGAAATCAGGATCAGCACGCCCAGGCCGCAGACCTTGCGCTTCTGGGATTTGGTCAATATCGACTTCAGTTTTCTTATATTATCAATCATATCCGAATCATATCCTCCGTATAGATATCCCTGCAGTCCCGCCCGTTCATCCATCTGGATGGGGCAATCACCATTTTCTGCGGATTTTCAATCAGCCATGCTCCCCACCAGCTGAAGCTGCTGTTTGCGATGACGGCATGGCGGCACTGGCTCATCAGATACAGGTCCAGGTAGCCTGTCTCCTCGCTTCCGCCCTCCACCAGGATCCGTCCCTCTCCGCCCAGATTCCTGCGGGTCCAGTCCGGATCATTGGAGAAGAGAAAAAAGCGGGCGTCCGGCCAGCGCTCCCTGATCCGTCCCATGGCCTCTTCATAGTATTCCCGGGTACAGATTCCTTCATAGATCCCGCCGTGTTTGGGATCCAGATAATCCCCCCGTCTCACATGGACGGCCACCGACTGGCCCAACCGGATCTGCTCCAGGCAGCTTCGGCAGTATTCTGGCAGAGCCTGCCCCGGGCCGTTCGGCAAAATCCCAGGATGTCCCTGCGAGCTCCCCGGGCCATCCTGCAAGGTTCCGGGCCCGCTCTGCCAGATTCCCGAACCGTTCCGGGCATCCTGCCGCTCCTGCTGATCGAATCGGAACCGGAACCGCCGCCTCACCTCATCCTTCACATCGGCAAAATACCGCTCGCTTTGAAAGTACCCTTCCAGGTAGACCGGATCCCGCTGGAAAACAGATGGATCATAGGCCATCTCCGTCTCCCTGTAGGCCAGGCTCTTCCTTCCGGTCAGCTTCCTGCGCACCCGGTCGCGAAATGCCATGGAGGCGTCCGTGTAGCGGATGATCTCATCCCGCGACGCCCGCTCATAGGGCGCGTCAAAAATATCCAGCTGCACGCTTCTGCGATCCGCCGCCATGTAGTCGGATATGTCGTCGATTTTCACCGTTTTCCCGCGGGCCTTCAGCGCAACGTAGAGCGCATATTCAAACATCTGGTTTCCCAGCCCGCCGGACAGCCGCAATAGGATCACTGCCTTTCCCGCCTTTCCGTTCTTTTTCTCTTCAGAGGAAGCAAAATCCCCTCATTAAACTCCGTCATCAGCCGGTAAAGGAGAGGGGAGCGAACGAACATGCGCATCTTGATCCAGTCGTTTTCTCCCGCCGCAGGGCAGCCATAGACGCGCCCCATCTCCTCCTTTTTCTCCAGGATCAGGCTGCGCAGCCTGCCGCAGTACGCCCTTTGCCTCTTATCCCGGGAACGCATACAGAGATTATAATCATTCAGCAGCCTTTTATAATAGAAAAAGCGATGCATGTCCGCCAGATCCGGCCTGCCGATGTCCCTCAGAAACGTTTCTTTCTCCTGGTAGGCCGGAACCTGATCGGTAAAAATCCGCTCGCCAAGCCCTTTCCCCATGATGCTTCCTTCCCGTTCCAGGACATAATTGTACCCTGCCTTGTCCAGATAAACGCAGCTTTTGGCGCGTTCCAAAAGGCGGGTTGTATAGACGATATCCTCATACAGCTTTCCCACAGGGAACCGAAGTTCTCCCATCAATTCTCTGCGGTACAGCTTGTTCCATGCCGCGTTGCGAAGGGGCACCTCGTCATTTTCCGCAATAAACTGCTCCAGCGGTTCGCTTCCGGAAAGGAGCACCGCTCGATCCGTGGAACCGTCGATCACCCGGTCTTTGTAGACCTGCTTATATCTGCAGACCGCCAACGGCGCCCCGAAGGCGCACATGGCCGCATACATCCGGCCATACATATCCGGCTCCAGCCAATCGTCCCCATCCACAAAGGCGATCAGACTGCCGCTTGCAGCTTCTGTTCCCGCATTTCTGGCATCCGACAGCCCGCCGTTTGTCTTATGCAGCACCCGGATCCTGGCATCCTGTTCCGCCAGTGCATCGCAGAGCTTTCCGCTCGCATCTGTGGAACCGTCATCCACCAACAGGATTTCCAGTTCCGGATAGGTCTGTGCCATGATGGAACGCACGCACCGCTCCACATAGGCTTCTATATTATATACGGCCACCACCACCGAGATCAGCTCCCGTTCGGAAGGAGGCGGCAGCGTGCCCTCAAAGTGTTCCACTATTTTCATCTCACGTCCTGCCTTCCATCCACTGCTGGAACATTAACAGATACCAGACCTGCGGCCTCCAGATGCCGCGCTCCGTATAGTCTTCCCAGATACGGCGCGCAGCTTTTCCATCCAGCGCCCCTGACCTGGAAAGCGCATCCGGACAAAGCAGGCTTTCCGCCCATTCCCGAAGCTCAGGTTCCGCAAGCCAGCGGCGGATGGGTATGGAAAAGCCCTTCTTGGGCCGCTCCATCCATTCCTTCGGGACATATCGATAAAGCACGTCGCGCAGCACCAGTTTGCCCACATCCCCCTGCCTTTGGAAGGAAAGAGGAAGGGACCAGGCGAATTCAACCACATCCTTATCCAACATGGGAACTCTGGTCTCCAAAGAGACTGCCATGGCCGTCCGGTCCACCTTGACCAAAATGTCATCCGGATGGTAAAGCAGCATATCCTGCAGCATCACTTCATGCAGCGGGCAGTCCAGCAGGCCTTCCGGAACGCGCGCATAGAACGGACGGATCTCCACTCCGTCCGGCGCCAAGCGCCGTACCAGCGGATCTCTGTCATAATTCATCCGGTACACATCCAGGATGCCGTCCGCTTTCAGGAGCTTTCCCTTCAGCCCCAGGCCCTCCTTCTCATCCAGAGGAAGCAGGCCGATCAGCCCTCCTGCAGCCTTCCGCAGCAGCCGGGGTTTCGTCTTCATCTTGCCCCAGATCCGATCTGCCCAGCCGTAGATATTGTATCCGGCGAACAGCTCGTCCCCACCGTCTCCCGAGAGGGCCACCGTCACATGCTCCCTGGTCAGCTTGCTCACCAGATAGGTGGGAATCTGAGAGGAATCTCCGAAGGGCTCTCCGAATATTCCGGATATCTGCGGGATAACCGCCTTCGCATCCTGCTCCGTAATGGTCAGCCGCGTGTGCTTTGTGCCCAGATGGGCCGCGATTTTCTCCGCCGCATCCGCTTCGTTGTACTGCGCATCCTCCATGCCGATAGTGAAGCTGCGCACCTGCGCGCTGCTTTGGGCCTGCATCAGCGCCACCACGGTACTGCTGTCAATGCCCGCAGACAGAAAAGCGCCCAATGGCACATCGGCGCACATCTGCCCCCGGATGGACCGCTTCAGCAGCCGTTCCAGTTCATCCGCCGCTTCCTGCCTGCTCCCGGTAAAAGGATGGGCCTGACCATACAGGGCCGCCTCCTTCATGGACCAGTAAGCGACCGGCTCGCATTGCCCAAAGGGGGCCTTCACCGTCAGGAAGGTCCCTGCAGGAAGCTTTCGGATGCCTTCATAGATGCTGTAGGGCGCCGGGATATAACCGTGGGTGAAATAGAAGGAAAGGGCGGAAACGTCCATTCGGCCCTCAAAGCCGTCCAGAACGGCGATGCTGTTCAGATCAGAAGCAAACACAAAGCTTCCCTGAACCATCCCATAGTAAAGCGGTTTTTCTCCCACCCGGTCTCTGGCCAGGGTCAGGGTCCGTTCCTTCCGATCCCAGAGGGCGAAGGCGAACATCCCCTTGCATTGCGTGAGGGCTTTCTGCACGCCATAGCTTTCCACCGCTGCCAGCAGCACCTCCGTATCGGAACTTCCTCGGAAAGCGGACACTTTTTTTTCCGCAATCAGGCGCTCTGCCAGCTCCTGATAGTTATAGATTTCCCCGTTGTAGGAGATCACGAAACGCCCGCTCTCCGACAGCATGGGCTGCGCGCCGGCTTCAGACAGATCAATGATGGAAAGCCTGCGGTGCCCCAGCACAACAGAACCATCCTCCTCCGCCCAGACGCCGGCCGCATCCGGGCCCCTGTGCGCCATGCGTTCATTCATTTTTTCAATATTGCTGCGCCAGTCGCCGCGCCAGCCGCACAATCCCGCGATCCCGCACATAGGGAATCCTCCTGTTCCTCTTAATCCTGTCCCGTTCCGTTTTGCAGCAACCGTTCAGACCTGCCTGAACGGTTGCGTTTTACTCGTCTTCCTGTTCCTGTCCTTCCAGAACCTTGAAATCCTGATTGGCGATCCGTTCCCGGATCGTTGCCTTCGCTTTTTCCATTTCCCCGGTCCACAATTCATAGGATTCGTCCCAGTCCTCATAACCTTCCTGGCCGCGCTTATCCTCAAACTCGTAGTTCTCGCTCAGATATTTCCCCAGAAAAGCGGTATACTTCTCCGCACCGATGGCATTGGCATGGCCTCCGTAGTCATAGAAGTCGGTCTGAAAATCCACGCCGATCTCGTCATAATAATCATTAAAGTTCAGGAAGTTGTATCCATATGGCTCAATGATGTCCGCGATATAATTATACTGCGCCTGCTTCTCGTACGTCTGTGTGTTGGGCGATACGATGAAGAGCGCGTTCATCTCATGCTCCTTCAGGTACTCCAGCAGTTCTATGAGCACTTCCTCTTCATCCGCCGGAATGGGCTGTCTTTCCGTCACCCAGGAAAAATCCGCCATCTCGCTGGGACCCACCTCGTCACTGATAAAGTGTCCCTTCAGCGGATCCTTATGCTCATATCGAAACGAAACCAGCTGACTCGGCATGACGATCGTTTTCCAGTTGGAATGATATTTAAAGATATCAAAATAATAAGTATAGCGCTCGCTCACATCATCCACCAGGGCGTTGATCGTCCGAATCCGGTTGATGGAATATTTCATGTTGTCCGTGACGCCCCGGGTATAAGCCATATTCTGCGTCAGGTCCTCATCCGCAGCCAGATACATCCGCATCTCAAAGATGTACAGGGATGGGCTCTGGGTTTTCTCCGCCTCTTCCACCAGGTGTACTGCCGCCTTGGGCCGCTGCAGGTTCGTGGACAGCGGATAGGTGGTGATGCCATAATCTCCCCAGATCTTGGGAGCGGCATAGTATGGATAGACCGGGCTGGAACCGATCAGAATCGCGTCAATGGTATCCTTCGGTTCCGCATAGAATCCGGCAAACCGTGCCTTCTGATCGCCGCTGGTGCGTATAATATAAGTCAAATGGATCAGTATCACGAAAAAAATCGCCACAAAGACCACCGCCTGCAGCAGCTGCTTTTTTTTCATGGCCGCAAATCGCCTCCTCTCCCGCATTAGCGCATCTTCCCGCAAAGATAGCGCAGCCACTCTTCATTCACCCGCTCCGGCAGATATGCATCCAGCAGCTTTCTTGCCTCTTTTCCCATCCGTTCCTCCAGGGATGGATCCGACAAAAGAAGGCGCAGCCTCCCGGCAAGAGCCTCTTCGTCTCCCACAGGGATGAGATAGCCGTTTTCGCCGTCCCGGATCAGTTCTGCAGGCCCGCCGCAGGGGCAGTCCGTGGAAATGGAAGGGATCCCTAAGCACATGGCTTCAATGAGCGCGTTCGGCATCCCCTCATGATAAGAAGAGAGCACAAACACGCTGGCGTTCCCGATTTTCTCCGGAATGTCCGCCGCCGCGCCGGGAAAACGCGCCCGCCCGGACAGTCCCAGTTCCTCTGCCAATTCCTTCAGCCGCGCGCGGCACTCCCCTTCTCCGAAGATTTCCAGGCTGCTTTGCGGAAACTCCCGGGCAATGCGGCCAAAGGCACGCAGGATCATTTCATGATTCTTGTTGGCGTCCATGCGTCCCACGGACACGATGCGCCCGTCCGGCTCCCCCTGCCTCATGGGCCGGACGAAAGCCGGATTCAGCGGGTTCTTCAGGATGACCGCCCTCTTCCTCACGGCCGCAGGAAAGAACTGCCTGGCCTCTTCGGTCTGCACGATCACGCCTGCAGCGCGGGCGAACAGCGTTCCCGAAAGGAAACGCATCATGCGGGACGGATATTCGCTTTTCGGCTCCCCACGCACGGAAACCACAACCGGAATCCGGGTAAAAAGACAAGCCAGCAGCGCCATAATATTGTTCTTCCCAATAAAGGAAAGCACGCAGTCGGGCGAAAGTTCCCGAAAAATCCGGCGCAGCTTCCGATAGCGGGCCAGGAAATCCCCCACCCGGCTCCCCGTCTCCTCTTCCTTCTCAATCTCGCTGAACAGACGCGGGATCCCTTCCGGGAGCTCATATTCTTCTTCACACAGATACTGGGTCACCAGCGTCACCCGAAGCCCCTGGGACTGAAAATACCCTGCCAGATTGACCATCACCCGCTCCGCCCCGCCCTTTCTCAGGGCGCTGATAAACAGAACGATGTGTTTCTTTTCTTTTTCCATACCTTAAACCATATATTTGCAGTACCACTGCTGGAACGTGAAAAATGACCAGGCCACTTTGGAATAGTTCGCGCCCGTGGCAGGGCCCGCATCTCCTTTTTCCAGATATCCTCCGATCAGGCGCGCCACATAATCCGCATCAAACAGCCCCTGCCTGACCAGGAAATCTCTGTTGGCATAATCCACAAGCTGTTCCCGAAGAGGCCCCCGAAGCCACTTGTCCAGCGGCACGCCAAAGCCCACCTTGGGCCGGTCAAGAAGCTCTCTAGGGATATAATCATAAGCGATATCCTTTAAGATCCGTTTTTTAACACCTTTTTCATATTTAAAACTGTGCGGGAGGCGGAAGGAATATTCCATCACGTCCCGATCCAGGATGGGACATCTGGACTCCAGAGAATATTTCATGGAAGCCCGATCCACCTTGCAGAGGATATCCCCCGGCAAATAGGTATCCATGTCCAGGAGCATCCTGCGGATCTGCCAGTTTTTTACCCCATATCCGCTCTCCACCGGATATTTGCAGGGAAGGCTCTCACCGGGAGCCATCCCCTCGGCCGTCTCGATATAGCTGGGGGAGCAAAACTGGGTCTTGGTCTCCCGATCCTGATTCGTCGCCACCACGCGCACACGGAAGGGCAGCTTTTTCATCAGTTCCGCTTTTTTAAGTCCCGGCAAGCCGCACAGGGCGCGGATCAGACCGCCGGCCGGATCCAGCAGCTGGGCCTGGGCCACGTTCTCATAAATATTATAGCCACAGTAGAATTCGTCCCCTCCGTCTCCTGAAAGGGCGACCGTCACCTCCCGCTTCGCCAGGGCGCTCACCAGCATCGTGGCGATCTGGGAACTGTCCGCAAAGGGCTCGTCATAATACTGCGGAATGCTCTCCACCAGCCGGAACATCTCTTCCTCATCAATGATCATCTCCGTATGATCCGTTCCCAGATGGGCGGCAACGGCTTTGGCATATTTGGCCTCATTATAGCGCTCTTCCTCAAACCCGATGGAGAAGGTCTTCACCGGCTTATCCGAAAGCTCCTGGGCGATGGCGGTCACCAGAGACGAATCGTACCCTCCGCTCAAAAAGCTTCCCAGCGGCACATCGGATATCATGCGCCCGGCCACAGATTTGCGCAGAAGTTCCTTCAGCTCCGCCTTGGCCTGCGCATAATCAGTCACGATCTCTTCCTGGCATCTGTGATAGACCTTCGCCACATCCCAGAATTTCCACCGCTTCATGCCCTGCGGCCCTTCTTTGAGGGGAAACCGCAGAATAGAACCCGGCTCCAGCTTGTACACATCCTCAAAAATCGTATCCGGCGCGTTTATATACTGCTGATACAGAAAGCGGGGAAGCACATCCCTGCGGATCCGCCGCGTAAAGCCGGGACACTTCATGATCGGCTTCAGTTCCGAGGCGAATACCAGATTATTCCCATCCAGCCAATAGTAAAGCGGCTTCTTGCCCACGCGGTCGCGCACCAGATAGACCGCCTGCTCCTTCCTGTCATAAAGAGCAATGGCGAACATCCCGTTGAAGCGCTCAACACAGGAAATCCCCCATTTCAGATATGCCGCCAGAATCATTTCCGTATCGCAGCTGGAGCGAAACGGATATTCCGGCAGCTCTTTTTTCAATTCCCGGTAATTGTATATCTCTCCGTTGTATACGATGCTGACCTGTCCCTCCTGTGCAAAGCAGCAGGAAGCGGACTCCATGGGCTGATGTCCCAGTTCGGACAGATCCAGAATGGAAAGCCTGCGCTGGGCGAATCCAACCGCATACCCTTCCGGCGCCGGATAGATCTCTTCTCCCGCATCATCCGGTCCCCGGTGCACCATCGTATCATTCATCGCCTTCAATTCTTCAGGCGCAATCCTGCGCGTGCTGATATAACCGCATATTCCGCACATATTTCCTCCAAATCTGTCCAAAAGCCGCCTGCTGGCCCGACTTTCCATCATCCGCCGGGCTGTGCTGCCGCAGGGGCCGTGGACTTTTTCATCCGATGTTACTGGTCACACAACAAGTGCGTGGTCAGGGTGTGCCATGTAACCATCCGATTACAGCAGATCCCGCACTGTGGCAAAATGCTTGCATTCATTATCAATGGTATCCAGAAGTTCTTCGTTTCGTTCCGCGATCAGCGTCCGGAAGTTCTCCAGATTATCATACCCCTTTTTCGTCCAGGAATAAGGATGGGTCAGGATCTGCACCTTATCGTTGGAAAGAAGCGTCTCCCGATCCGGCACGCCGTAGTTCCACCTGTGCTGTGCATCGGAGATATACTTCACCTCCAGCTTCGTCTCCGGCGTCACCTTTTCCGCAAAGGTAAAATACTCGTCCTGATAGGCATTGATGATGCCCGGCAGCTTGATATCCTCCCGCAGGATATCGGCGGACGGCCTGTGAATGGAGAATTCCATGACCTCAAAGCCGAACATCTCGCTCAGCACATTGATCTCCTGCATGATCTTCTTCCGGATCAGTTCCATATCCGTCAAACCGTTCAGCGCGAAATGAAGGCCGATCTCATGGCCTCTTTCGTGCATATAATGAATCATGTCCAGATTTTTCTTGGACAGAATGTTGTAGGAGTTGTTCGTCCACTGGAAAAAATAGGTGGATGTGAAATCCATGGAAAGTTCCAATTTGGACAGCGCAAAGGCGCGGTCTACGGAAAATTCCACATCATGGCGCATGATGATGAACTGATCCTTCCCCCTCGCCTGCTTAAAATTGGCCATCCGGCCGCTTTCCTTTATGATTTGAACGATCTCTTTATATTCTTTATAGGAAAACATATTTACCTCCATGCCGGAGCGCTTTTGGCTCCAACCCTTGTGAACTTAAGGAGCCTTCCGCCGCACAGCTTCCGGCGGCTTCGGACGGCGCCCGTCACCGGCGCGCGGCGCACAGTTCCTCTATATAATCCCTCCATTGCCCGTAAATAGCCTGTCCATTCGCGATATCAGCGATTTTCCTCGCGTTCTCTCCCAACCGCTCCGCTTCCTCAGGATTCTCTATCAGCCTGCAGATTCCGGCCGCCATGGCATCCTCATCCTTGATGGGAACCAGCAGCCCGTTGTATCCATCCTTCATCACCGTTCTCGGCCCGCCGCAGGGGCAGTCCGTAGCCACAATCGGCAGTCCCAGAGCCATGGCCTCCAGCAGCGCATTGGGAAGTCCTTCCCAATCCGAGGAAAAAGCGAACACTGCCGCGTCCGGCAGTACCTTTTCCAGCTCATCACTGGCGCCCATCAGCGTCACATACCCTTCCGCCCGCTTCTCGGCAATCAGGGCTTCCAGCAGTTCCTTCGTTCCGTCCAGGGAATCGCCCCCATAAATCTTCAGGTCATAATCCGGATGCTTCTCATGCACCTTCACAAACGCGCGGATCAGCATCAACTGATTCTTAAAGTCCACCAGCCTGCCCGACTGCACCACCGTCTTGGTGCGCTGCCCAGGCTTGGGAACGCCGATATATTTCTCATGGATGGGATTAAGGATGATCCGGGATTTTCTCTGCGTCCCTTTCGGGAAAAACTCCCGCTGACCTTCCGTTTGAAACACGCAGCCCGCCGCCCTTGGAAATAACAGCGGGATCTGAATTTTATCCGACAGAGAATCATAATGCCCTACCGGATCGGTGCGGATGGAGATCAGCACCGGCAGCTTCATCCCCACCGTGGACATCAGCGCACGGTAGTTGGCCTTCTGCGCAAAGGCGATAAGAATATCCGGCTTCTCTTCCTTCACAAACCGTCTCAGATGCAGGACTCTCTTCAGGATCTGCACCGGGCGACTGAGCTTCTGCTCTTCTTCTGTCAGCCCCACATGCACCCTCCGGATTCCGGGATCGATCTGAAATTCATTCTCCCCGAACCACTCCGTGGCGATGAGCACCTCATAGCCCTGCTGATAAAATTGGTGCGCCAGATTGGTCACCACCCGCTCAGCGCCTCCCTGCTCCAGGCAGTTCAGATGAAATGCGATCCTGCGCATAGTCTTCCTCCGGTTTCTCCGTTTTGATTCCAAAAAATGGCATACAGTTCCTACCCGCTGGCCGCAAAGAGCCGCCAGCGGCGGATTCTGAATCAATTTAGTTTACCATATAAAATCGGCAGTTACAACCAAAACATGCCACACCAAAACATGCCGCATAACATAATAGGCCCAAATTACAGCAAAATATGCCCATGCAACCGCCCGTTGCGCATTTGCAACCGTATTTTGGTGGCGAATTCCAGAGAAAAAGAGTATCCTGGATGATAGAATCTGGATAGGATAAGGAGTAAAACAACTATGACGTTTGGAGAAAAAATTCAGAAACTGCGCAAGGAAGCCGGCCTGTCCCAGGAAGAATTGTCTTATCAGCTGGGCGTCTCCAGGCAGGCCGTCAGCAAATGGGAAAGGGACAGCGGCTATCCGGAAACAGAAAAGATCATACGGATGAGCAAGCTCTTCCATGTCACCCTGGATTATCTTCTGAATGAAGATACGAAGCAGCAGCCTGCGGACGGACAGGATGAGGCAGGCTTCTATGTGAGCGCGGAGACCGCGGAGGGCTTTCTCTCTTTTCAGAAAAGGAAGCTGCAAAAGACCGGCATCGCCATAGGGCTGTTTATCGGCGGGCTGGCTTTCACCTTCTGGGATTCGGAGGCAGGAATTCTGCTCTACATGCTGTCCGTCATCATCGGAATCCTTCTGCTCTTCTCCATAAAGCTCAGCGATCATCCCTATCACAGGCTATGGAAGGAACCGCTACTGTTCGATGATGCCATAAAAGCCGAACTGGCTGCAGCGTACGCGGCCAGCAAGCCGAAAATACATGCCTGTATTCTGACAGGTATCGCGCTGATCGCTCTGGGCCTTCTGTTCCTGCCGCTTCTCGTCCCTCCGGAATGGGTGGTAATGGATTCCATCGCATTGGAAGGCGGCATGCTCCTTACCGGAGCCGGAACATATCTGTGCATTTACATGGGCGGACTCATGCGGGCCTACCGGCTTCTTGTCATGAACGACGCTTATCAGGAAAAAAAGAAAGGATAACCTATATGAAAAAAATATTCCCCATCCTGTTTCTCATTTCCCTTATTTTAAGCGGCTGCCAGGCTGCAGAAGGGGCCGTTCCATCCGCAGATGCCGCCGGCGCCCCTTCAGAAAGCGTTCTCGGGGAGATATCCTCTAATTTTGAAGATCTCTCCAAAGCGCAGGCCATCTCCGTCATTCCTTCAGGCTCCGACAGCGCCCTTCGCACCATTACAGACTCAGAAGAAATCGAGGACTTCGTCGTCTCCCTGCAAATGCAGGAATGGGAAACAGCCTCCATCCCGCAGGATGCCGTCCCACTCGGCTCCTTTCATCTGATGCAGGAAGAAACCCGCAAACTGGGGCAGACCGATAGGGACGAAACGCTCCACGAGGTATGCGAAATCATGGTATATGATGCGCCTTATCTTACTTGGAAGCTGGCCGGCATCTCCATGAGCTTTGCGGTGGATGAGGAAACTTTCGCATCCTTAAGCGGCTATTTCCGCTGATGCGCATATCCCCGTCAGCTTTTGCAGGGCATCCTCTTATCGGGACGGTTTCCCACGCGCGCATCCAGGCCGTGCAGATACCGTTCCGCTTCCTGTCTCGTGCGGAATATAACGATTTGTTTGTTTTTCTGGTATTTTTCTGTCAGTTCATACATTTGGGGCAGCTGTTCCTTAGGAAAATTCAGGATCCACTGCCTGAATTCTTCATCAAATTCCTTCTCCACCCACGGCAGATCCTCCCGTTGTTTCCCGATCCGCGCCTTCGCTCCCTCAAGGCAGACTTCAAGCGGATAATCCAGGAAAAATACCGTATCACAGGCCTGCATCCGCATTTCCATCGTGCGCAGATAGTTCCCGTCCAGGATCCATCTGTCCTTTCCGATGATTTCTTCCAGCCTTTTGTCAAAGGTTTCCCGGGAGATGTTGGTTCCATCCGGCCTGTGCCAGATCATATCCAGATAAAATAGCGGAAGGCGCGTAAGATCCCGCAGCGCTCTCGCAAAGGTGCTTTTCCCCGCTCCTGGACTTCCGATCACCATCACTTTCTGCATATTTCCCATCGCCTCCATCCTCAATAATAGAATTCTGTCCATTTCCCCTGATAGGAAGAACAGGGTAGGAAGGAATGTCTGTTTCCTTTCAGCAGCCCTTTGCTGAGCGCTTCCGCATCCTGCAGATTCCTGCTGATATAGACAGGGTCAATCGGGCAATCGTGATGGCAGGGAAGCAGCATGTCCAGCCTGTCCGAAAGTTTCAGCAGTTTTCTCAGGCTCTCAATATATTTCCCCAAGTTCCTGTGCGGCCCGAACATATAGATCGGGCCATCCTTCTGCACCGAATCTCCTGTGATGAGCAGTTTCTTATCCCAATCAGCAAATGCAACGCTTCCATCGCTGTGTCCGGGGATCTCGATCACTTCCAATCGATAGTCCCCACAGCAAAATACATCTTTCTCCCGCAAGGGTTCCAGCCGTATATCCTGCTGCACCAGGTTCCAGTCCCCTTTATGCAGATAACAGGAGCCAAAGTCCTTCAGCCCTCCCACATGATCCATATCTCCATGTGTCAGAAGCACTTTCACCGGCAAAGAGGTGATGCTCCTTACCACATCGTACACATGGCTGTCTTCAAACCCTGTGTCGATCAGCAGCGCTTCTTTTTCCCCCACAATCAAAAACTGCCGTACCCGCTCATCCTCCAACAGATAAAAATGCTCCATAAATAACCGTGTCTGTATCATAGCCGTCCTCCTTTTCACAGTTTGATTATATCACATTCCAGCCCGCTTATGGAAAAGCATGGATGAACCGCTGCCGCAGCCTTTCACAGCCTGCGCATAAGGGATATCTGCCTGTGCATAGGGGATGTCAGAGTATTGTATCCCGGGATACCTCTGCAGGGCTTAATGGATTTCGTAAAACCAGATAAATATTTTTGTAAAATAATCAAATAATTTATTGACTTTTTGCAAAGCTGCGTTATAATAAAACAAAATTGACACAGGCCAACGCGAAGAACAGGACAAGACTTCCCAGACCAATATGTTTTCAGAGAGTCTCCGGATGGTGCGAGGGGACAGCATGGTCAGGACAGCCATCACCTGCGAGCAGTCAGGGCGAACAGCTGAATCAGTAGCCCCGACCGGAATTCCCCCGTTATAAGGAAACCTGTTAATCCATGGAGCTTTTCCTATATCAGGCCGGCCTATCTACGGTATGGGAAGAAGTTCATCGGACGACGGGAATGAGAGATCGGGCGACCCGGTAAAAGAAGTGGTAACGCGGAATCGATATTTCGTCTTCTGACAGAGCAATCTGTCGGAAGGCGATTTTTTTATTTTCGGAAGAATTTCTATCGAGATAAAAAAAGCAGTGGATATACGCCGCTATCCTCTCAGTCCAGCCCGTCCATAAACGTGTCCGGCTTTGATCAATTTACGCCTTCATGGCGTTGAACCAGTTATATTGCACAAGCACAAAGGAGAGTGGAGAAGTATGAACACACTTGTAATCGTACTCATCGCAGCCGTATGCCTCATCGCAGCTTATGCGCTGTATGGCAGATGGCTGGCAAAAAAATGGGGAATCGATCCGACGGCCAAAACGCCTGCAGTCGTCCACAATGACGGGCAGGACTATGTGCCCACCGACGGCTGGACCGTATTCGCCCACCAGTTTTCATCCATCGCAGGAGCGGGCCCGGTAACCGGAGCGATCCAGGCAGCGGCCTTTGGATGGCTGCCCGTCCTTCTGTGGATCATCCTGGGCGGCATTTTCTTCGGCGCCGTAACAGACTTCGGCGCGCTCTATGCCAGCGTCAAAAATGACGGGAAATCCATGGGGCTTTTGATCGAAAAATATATCGGCAAAACCGGGCGGAAGCTCTTTCTGGGATTTTGCTGGCTGTTCACGCTGATCGTCATGGCAGCTTTTGCGGACATGGTGGCGGATACCTTCAACGCCTTCGTGGTAACGGACGGTGTTTCCACCCTTTCCGAAAATGCGGCCGTAAACGGGGCGGCAGGAAGCATCTCCCTGTTCTTCATCCTCTTTGCTGCCATTTTCGGCCTGATTCAGAGAAAAATGAAATGCACCGGCTGGAAAGAAGTGGTTCTCGGGCTCGTATTTACGGTTCTCGCTTTTGTATGCGGCATGAATCTGCCGGTATTCCTTGGAAAAGATATGTGGGTGTACATCGCATTCGTATATATCTTCCTTGCCGCAGTATTCCCCATGTGGTTTCTGATGCAGCCCCGGGATTATATGTCCACTTTCATGTTCATCGGAATGATTATCGGCGCGGTTTTAGGGCTGATTTTCGCACACCCTTCCATGAACCTTCCCGCTTTCACCGGCTTCCAAAATGACAGCCTTGGGACGCTGTTTCCAATCCTGTTCGTAACGGTTGCCTGCGGCGCGGTATCCGGCTTCCACAGCCTGGTATCCTCGGGCACATCTTCCAAGACGATTTCCAATGAAAAGGATATGCTGAAGGTCGGTTATGGCGCCATGGTTCTGGAAAGCCTGCTGGCAGTGGTCGCACTCTGCGTGGCCGGCGCTGCAGCGAGCGCGGATGGAACCGCTGCGGTCGGAACGCCTTTCCAGATCTTCTCATCCGGCGTGGCCGGTTTCCTGGAAATGTTCGGAATCCCGGTCTATGTGGCGCAAAGCTTCATGACGATGTGCGTCTCCGCACTGGCTTTCACCACACTGGACTCCGTCGCCCGCATCGGGCGCATGTCCTTCCAGGAGCTGTTCAGCGTGGATGATATGGAACATGCACCTGCATGGAGAAAGGTGCTCTGCAACAAATATTTTTCAACTCTGGTTACCCTGCTGTTCGGCTATATCCTAACGCAGGTCGGATATTCCAACATCTGGCCTCTGTTCGGAAGCGCCAATCAGCTGCTGAGCGCGCTGGTGCTGATTACCCTGTGCGTATTCCTGAAAGTGACCGGAAGGGAAATGAGAACCCTCGTCCCTCCGTTTGTCATCATGCTGATCGTCACATTCACGGCATTGGTACAGAGGTTTATCGCGCTGGTTAATGCTTTCTCAGCCGGGACAGGCGTATTCATGGTGGAAGGCCTTCAGCTGATCGTGGCCGTGCTGCTGATGATTCTCGGCGTAACGATCGTCATCACCTCCGGCAAAGAACTGATACGCAAAAAAGCTGCCGATCATGCATAAAAAGTCGGAAAAAGACAATGCCAGGGGCTCCCTCCGGCATTGTCTTTTTCGATAAATCGGCAAAACTGCCCTACAGCCTCTATAGCTATGGAAAGAAAGGGCATATGCTCTCTAAAAACAGGTAAATCCGCCGTCTATCACGAAATCTGCCCCTGTTGTAAAGCTGCTCGCGTCGCCTGCCAGATACACGCAGATCGCCTGCAGTTCATCCGGACGCCCCAGCCTGTGCACAGGCGACATCTCATTCCATTTCTGAATCAACGGCTGCAGCTGGGGAGAATTCAGCGTCAAATCCGTCCCAATATAGCCGGGACTGATGCTGTTGACGCGCACATTTCTGTCCGCCCACTCCACAGCCAGCGATTTGGTCAGCTGAATCACGCCCGCCTTCGATGCATTATATGCGCACTGCTTCTGAGGGACGTTCACGATATGCGCCGACATGGATGCCGTATTGATGATCGAACCGCCTCCCTGTGCGAGCATAACACGGCCGGCCGCCTGCGCTGAAAGGAAAACACCTGTCAGATTCACATCAATTACCTTCTTCCACTGCTCAAAGCGCATCTCTTCCGCCGCTTCATTGATGCAGATCCCGGCATTGCAGAAAGCCACATCCAGACGCCCGAACTGCTCAACCGTTTCCCGAACCATCCGTTCCGCCTGTTCCGGCTGCGTCACATCCGCCTGAACGGAAATGATCTCTTTGCCAGTCTGAAGCGCCAGCTCTTCCGCCGTAAGGCGTGCAGCCTCCCCGTCCATATCCGCTATGGCCACAGCCGCACCTGCCTGCGCGAAGGCGAGCGCCACACTTTTCCCAATCCCTCTTGCTCCCCCTGTCACAAGAATCTTCTTTCCATCCAGTCTCATTTTCTCAATAATGTCCATGTTCCCCTCCTTGTTAGAATGTCCCCCTGTGCTGCCGACATATCCCAGGCCCTCTTCATAAGGCCGCAAAACGGGCTGTCCGCTTCTCCAAAAAGCGCTCCGGGCCGGTATAATGTCTGATGACATTATACCATATCCCCGCCGTTCCGGCATCTGTTTGCCATTTAGGATATTCGCAATTTAAGATATTCTCCATTCAAGATGTTTCAATATTCTGAGCGGAACGCTTGCTATATGGCCTGGCTGTTTACGCACTTGACGAACATTGGCAAAGCAGTATAATAACGCTATAGTAGCTCTCCCCTGCCAAACGGGAACGCGGCAAGAAAGAGAGTACTGAGGCATACTGCCGCAGAGGATCCTCCCCCTATATTTCAGAAAAAACACGATAAGAGGAAATACATGATCTATGAATTAAAAGACAAAAGCGCCGCTATCCCTTTATTCGGCGCCTGGGAAGAAACGCTCATATGGTCCTGTCTGCAAGGGGTCATGGGAAAGCTCTATGCGGACGATCCAAAAAGTCCGTCCGCAACAATGGCCATTCTGGGCGATTTTACCTTTTTTGCTGGAAAGCCAAATGCAGAATTAGCAGCATACAAACCCGATTGGTGCACCCAGACTTTTATGATTATGGTGCCCCAAAATGAACGCTGGCAGAGCACAATCACACGGGTGTACGGCCCCAGGGCGAAATGTATCTCCCGCTACGCGATCAAAAAGGAGCCGGATATCTTCGACAGGGAAAAACTGGAAGCCGCGGCTGCCTCCCTGCCGTCCGGATATACGCTTTCCATGATTGATGAGCCGCTCTATCACTTATGCAAAGCTGAAACCTGGAGTTCCGACCTCGTATCCCAGTTCCCATGTTATGAGGACTACCGCCGCCTTGGAATCGGCGCTGTGGTCTGTAAAGGGGACAGGATCGTATCCGGTGCCTCCTCCTATTCCAGATACCTGGAAGGCATAGAGGTGGAAATCGACACCAAAGAACCATACCGCCGCCAGGGCCTCGCATATGCCTGCGGGGCAAAACTGATATTAGAATGCCAAAAACGCGGTTTATATCCCAGCTGGGATGCGCACAACATGGGTTCCGCCGCATTGGCGGAAAAATTGGGATATCATATCAGCCACGCTTATACGGCTGTTGAAATATGGAGATATTGAACTGTCACCGCTTCCGGACTCTTCTATAAATCCCATCTGTCTGCAAATACAGTTTGTCATTTATAACCTTATAAAAAGCGATGGGGGAGCTCAAACGCTCCCTCATTTTGCGGACAGCGTCCGCAATATCCTCTTCCAGCAGTTCATTGCCGTAATCCGTTAATTGATTCAACGCGATAAATCCGTCGTCCTGGTTTAAAATGCGGACATGAAAGGCATTGAATTCGCCCTCGAACAAAATAAAATAGCGCAAAGGAAGGTATTCATACCTGAGCCGGAACCAGCCATGATGCTTAAAATACTGATTTTCCTCTATGAGTTTCACAGCCTCTCCAAAGCTTTCTGTCATAGATTTTTTGATATACGCCATGCCCCGGTTTCCCGTCAGATAATCCTTCTTCTGCGCCATCTTCCCCTCCCCTTTGCCCATCCAGAGAGTTTAATACAAGGTTCCAACATATTTTCCATCTTTCAGGCTCATGCAGCACTCACCGGTCTCGGAAGATTCCATGATCTGTAAAACATATTCCATACCTGTGGCAAGCTCTTTTTCCCGGAACTCCTCCAAAGGCACCCAATAAACCCTTCCTTCTTCCGAACTGGCAAGGTTTCCGGAAAATTCCCTGGCTTTATACAAAAACAGAATATTGTGAACGCCCGCTTTCATCCAATGATATACTCCGCAGAACAGAGGATGCACAATTTCCAGCCCCGTTTCCTCTCTGACCTCACGAATCACCGAATCCGCAAAGGTCTCTCCTTTTTCCACATGTCCGCCCGGAAAAGTTGTTCCGGTATAGCTGTCATTGACTTTATCCAGCGCGAGAACCTTTCCATCCTCATCCTGTATCATGCACATGTTCATAAAACAGACCGTCTCTGTTTTCGTTTCCTCATACGGATGCAGAGAACGTTTTACCCGCCGGTTGATATCCGCCCATTTCTTTCTGTAATGGCGGGCCACTTCCTTATAGGGTATCCAGATATCCGCCTCCATTATCCTGGCATAGATCCTCGATAGCACCTCATCCACATGCTTCTCATCCGGAAAAACATAATTTTTCTCATAGTATGCCCTGGTCTCCAGAACCATCCATTCTGCGATTTTTTCTTTCTGCCCCTGCTTGAGCTGGGCGTACTTTTTATCTGTCTGAAGCAGCTTTCCATCGACTATTCTGTGGTTTTTCTGAGACAATGCACACACTCCTTTATTTATCTTTTGTAAAAAAGATTGGTTCTTGCAGGTCATTTTCACTCACAAATAAATTTAACTTCTGTGCGACTTCGATCGCAAAATCTACATACATAGCAGATTCCATTTGTTTCTTTGCAAACACCGGAATTGTTATTTCCGGTTCGGTTTCCTTTTAATAGACAGCAAAGGGTTTTGCCGCCTCTGCGATATTTATATTCATACGTCCAATTCTTACCGCCAGTATTCCATAACCGTTCCATTTCATATTTTTCATCGATCGCTGAACATAACGCCTGCCAAACTTCAAACAAAGATGATCCGAGCAGCTCCGACATCGTTGATTGAGATGGTATATTTTCAAGCATTGTATCCCCTCCCCCCGATTTTGATCTGACTGTTTATATTGTAACAAATTTTAAGTGGTTCTGATATATTTTTCAAATTTTATACGCAATATTTGCTCCGCACTTCTGCCGGACTGGCACGGAAGAATGCCCAAAACTGCGCAGCCGCAAATATTTCTGGTTTGTGTTTTAGAAACTGTGAAGATTTTTTCCCGTATGATATAATATTGAGCAAATACGGATTTCATGAGTCAGATGATAGCGGATAAACAAAAATCACCCCATAAAAAGGGGCATTTGGCAGCACTGCAGGGTGTCGCCAAAAACTGTGCCTTAACTTTTACCAGAAGAGGATTTTCCATGAAAGATTTTAGGAGAGATAATTTATTATTTTCCCTATGCGGATTAAACTGCGGCTTATGCCCCATGAACCTAAATCAACACTGTCCTGGGTGCGGCGGCGGAGAAGGGAATCAGTCCTGTTCACTGGCAAAATGCAGTCTGCAACACGAAAATGTAGAATATTGTTTCCAGTGCAAACATTATCCCTGCGAAAAATACGACAATATAGATGCATTCGATTCTTTTATCACGCACCAACATCAAAAACAGGATATGGAAAATTTCATGGAACTGGGAATGGATCTTTATACGGCAAAACAGCAGAGAAAAAAGGTCCTGTTAGATCATCTATTAACTGATTATAATGACGGAAGAAAGAAAACGCTGTTTTGTGTCGCAGTCAATTTGCTGGAATTAGATGATTTAGAAAATGTCCTATCCGAATTGGACGAAAGCACTTCAAATTTGACCTTAAAAGAAAAATCCGCCCATGCAGCTGCTTTGCTGCTGGAAGCTGCCGACAGGAAACATATTGTATTAAAATTACGCAAGCGGAAGAAGCTTCGTGAATGCGATTAAGATTTAAAAAATCGGAGCAATCTATTTAGAAATAATCCGGAGGAATTCGCATGAATATTTTATCAGTCACATTCGATGATGATATGTGGCAAGAGGTAAGTCAATTTGCACAAAGCTGCTCATGGAGAGCCGGAAAAGCTTTATGGTCCTATGTCAAGAAAAAGTACAAATTAAACATGCCTTTTTTAAGGTTGGCTT